>CAZOTC010000159.1:0-6503 GCA_964582605.1 uncultured Geobacter sp.
CCTGCCTTTATCCTGCTGGATGAACCGTTTGCCGGGATTGACCCGATTGCCGTGGCGGATATCCAGCAGTTGATCATCGGCTTGAAGCAGCGCAACATCGGTATCCTGATTTCAGATCATAATGTTCGGGAGACGTTGGGGGTCTGCGATGCGGCCTACATCGTCAATGCCGGAGAAGTGCTGGAGTACGGCGACCCCGCTCGGATTGCCGAAAGTAAAAAGGCCCGGGAGCTGTATCTGGGTGAAGGTTTCAGACTCTAGGAACAGGTGGGAGCAGTCATGGCGATGGAGATGCGCCAACAACTGAAGATGACTCAGCAGCTGGTGATGACGCCCCAGTTGCAACAGGCCATCAAACTGCTTCAGATGACCAGGGTGGAACTGCAGGATGTGGTCCTGCAGGAGCTTGAAGAAAACCCTATTCTTGAGGAAGTTGCCGAGCTTGACGAGGTTCGCGAAGGGGAGTCATTGCTTGAAGTGGCTGAAGCGGAGTTGCCCGATGATCTTGCGTCCGGCAGCGAAACCTTTCAGGAGGTGCAGGCCGGCGAGGAAACCCTGCGGGACTGGGACAGCTACCTTGACGGCTATAACTATACCTCCGGTGAGCAAGGGGGCGATGACGACGACAAACTCTCCTTTGAAAATCTGATGACCCGCAAGGGCACCCTCTTTGATCATCTGCATTGGCAGTTGCAGATGGGCAGGCATACCGATCAGGAGTTGCGGGTGGGTGAGGAGATCATCGGCAATATTGATGACGACGGCTATTTCTGTTCGACCATAGCAGATATCGCTGCCGTCTGTGAGGTCCCTGAACCTGTGGCTGAAGCGATGCTGTTCAGGATTCAGGAGTTTGATCCCAGTGGGGTCGGTGCCCGTTCCCTGCAGGAATGTCTGCTGATTCAGGCGAGAAGTCTGGGGATGTCCGGCAGTGTGGTAGAATCGATTCTGACCAGTCACCTGGCAGAACTGGAAAGCCATAACTACAAGCAGATCGCCCGTTGTCTGAAGGTTGATCTGGAGCAGATCCTGGCAGCCATCAGGGTGATTGCCGGATTCGACCCCAAGCCGGGGCGCTTGTACAGCAGCGACGATGTGCACTATATCTCTCCGGACATCTTTGTGCAAAAGGTCGGGGACGACTATGTCGTCATGCTGAACGAGGAGGGGCTGCCCAACCTGAGGCTTTCTCCCTTCTACCTGGAAGCAAAATCCGGCGGTTGCATGGATGCTAAAACCGAGGAGTATGTCGGTGATAAGATGCGGGCTGCCCAGTGGCTGATCAAGAGTATCCAGCAACGTCAGCGCACGATCTTCCGGGTTGCCAAAAGTATTGCCAAGTTTCAGCGTGAGTTTCTGGAGCGCGGCGTTGAAGGTCTGCGGCCGCTGGTGCTGCGTGATGTTGCCGAAGATATCGGCATGCATGAATCAACCATCAGCCGGGTAACCACCAACAAATATATGCAGACTCCGCAAGGGCTGTATGAGCTGAAGTATTTCTTTAAGAGCGGGCTTTCTACCTCTGATGGTGATTCGGTCTCTTCAGAAAGTGTCAAGAACCGTATCAAGGAGATTATTGACAAGGAAAATCCGGCCAAACCGCTCTCGGATCAGAAGATTGCCGAGATGCTCTCTGATGCCACGGTCAATATTGCCCGGCGTACCGTTACCAAATACCGTGAAATGATGCGTATCGGATCGTCGTCTGAACGACGGCGACATTTCTGATATACTAACCCTGCAGAAATTACACATGAGGAGGAGTTAACCATGCAAGTATCGACAACCTTTCGGCATATGGAGCAGAGCGAGGCGCTGAAAAGCTACGCCGAGGAGAAGCTTGAGCGGGTTGCCAAGTACATTGACGAGCCGATTTCAGCCCAGGTTTACTTTACCGTTGAAAAGATCCGTCATATTGTTGAGATTGTCATCTCCGGCCGCGGTATCACCACCAAGGCGTCTGAAGCAACCAACGACATGTACGCCGCTGTTGATGCAGTACTGGACAAGATTGAACGTCAGCTGAAGCGCTACAAGGAAAAGCTGAAGGCTCACAAGCCTGCCGGTGAAGGCAGCGGCCGTGCCATGTCCAAGAAGGTGTTCCACGCTGAAAGCATTGAAACCAGCGCAGAGCCGGTTGTGATCACCACCAAGACCGAGACCGCCAAGCCAATGGCGGTGGAAGAGGCGGTAATGCAGATGGACCTGCTGCATAAGGACTTCCTGGTCTTTACTGATGCGGTTTCCGGTGAGATCAATGTGTTGTACCGTCGCAAAGATGGCAACTTCGGTCTGATTGAGCCCCAGCGGGGCTAAGGTGTCTACCGGGGAGGGGCTGAACCCTCCCCGGGCACCGGAGCAGATCAGTGGACGGTATTACCCTTTCAATACAGGACCTGCTTGATGAGACCGAGTACGGTCTTGATCTGCGTCTGATAGCAGGAGCCGGCGGACTGGACCATCGTGTCAGCTCTTCGCGGATCCAGAAGCCTGGCCTGGCGCTTACCGGATATACGGAACATCTGCATCCGTCACGGATCCAGGTGTTGGGCAATACCGAGATTTCCTACCTGTCGCAGCTTGATGACGAACGCCTGATTGCCAACTCGCAGGCCCTCTGCTCCTTTCCGATTTCCTGCTTTATTGTGACCAAGGGGCTGACGCCGCCGGCAGCCTTTCTTGCCATTACGGAAGAACACACGATTCCGGTGCTGGTCTCTCCGCACCAGTCATCCACCTTCATCTCCCTGATTACCAAATTTCTTGAGGAACGGCTGCTGCCTTCAACCCATCTGCATGGGGTATTGGTGGATGTGCTCGGGGTCGGGTTGCTGCTGACCGGCAAGAGCGGCATCGGCAAGAGCGAGTGTGCCCTTGATCTGGTGATCAGGGGCCATCGTCTGGTGGCTGACGATATGGTTTTTATCCGGAAAAAAATGCCGGCCAGCCTGGTGGGGCAGTCGGTGCAACAGATTCAGCATCTGATGGAAATCCGCGGTCTAGGGATCATTAACATCAAGGATCTGTACGGTGTTTCATCAATCCGTGAAAAGAAGATCATTGATATGGTACTTGAACTGGCTGACTGGAATCCTGATCATGAGTATGACCGTCTGGGGATAGACGACAAAACCACCACCATCATGGGGGTTGACCTGCCGCACCTGATTATCCCGGTACGACCGGGACGCAACCTGGGAGCGATCATTGAAGTGGCGGCACGTAATTTCCTGCTGAAGGGGATGGGCTATCACTCGGCACGGGACTTCCAGCAGCGGTTGCTGGACCGGATGGAGGTCAGGCATCTTGGAGATGAGGTTGAATAACTGATGCGGATCGTGGTTATTACCGGCATGTCCGGATCAGGCAAATCAACAGCAGTGCGTGCCCTGGAAGATGAGGGATTTTACTGTATTGACAATCTGCCGGTGCGACTGTTCCCCCAGTTTGTCGAGCTGATAGAAAAGTCCGGTGAGCGCTTTAAAGGGGTGGTGCTGGTAACCGATATCAGGGGGCGCGACCTTACGATCGGAATTGTTGAGTCATTCAGTGAACTGCGCAGTGTTGGCCACGAACTGGAAGTGATGTTCTTTGATGCCTCTGATGAGGTGCTGATCAGGCGTTTTGCTGAAACCCGGCGGCGCCACCCGGCAGATGAACAGTGCACGGTTCCGGAAGGGATCAGGATCGAGCGGGAGCGTCTGGCTGCCCTGCGTCAGAATGCCACACGGATCATTGATACCTCCGAATTTAACGTGCATCAGCTGAAAGAGCAGGTTATCCGCACTGTACGGGGTGAACAGGGCAGCAGTCACTTCACCCTTGAGGTGGTCTCGTTCGGTTTCAGGTACGGGGTTCCGCTTGACGCCACGCTGGTGATGGATGTCCGTTTTCTGCCCAACCCCCACTTCAGAACGGACTTGCGTCCGCACAGCGGTCTGGAGCCTCAGGTACGCGATTTTGTGCTTGAACAGCCGGAAACCGACGAGTTTCTTAGCCGTTTTTTCAATCTGCTTGATTTTCTGATACCTGCTTATCGCCGGGAAGGAAAGAGCTATCTTACTATTGCCATTGGCTGTACCGGTGGACGGCATCGTTCCGTAGCCATTGCACAGGCATCGGCTGCACGGCTTGAGGCCCGGGGGCTGCATGTCCGTATCAGCCACCGTGATATTGAGAAGGGACCATAGACCATGACAGGACTTGTTGTTGTAACCCACGCCGGACTTGCTACCTCACTGCTTGCGGCAGTAAGTATGATCACCGGTTCCAGTGACTTTAGCGAAGCGGTCGAACTGCATCCCGATGACCCGGCTGACGAGCTGGTGGCCCGGATCGGCAAGGCGTTGGGAAGGGTAGGCACTGATGGTGCCATTATCATGACCGACATGTTTGGCGGTACTCCTTCCAACGCAGCCATGTCCTTTTTACAGGAAGGAAAAGTTGAAGTCGTTACCGGCGTTAACTTGCCGATGCTGGTTGAGTATTTTTCCCGGCGCGAACGGATGCCCCTTGAGGAACTGTGTGCTTCGCTGCAGCGCTGCGGTCGTGAAAGTGTGATCATTGCCGGTGAATTTCTGAAATAGAACAGGTGGTTTCATGCAACAGCAGGAATATGAAATAGTTAATAAACTGGGGCTGCATGCCCGCGCCTCTGCACTCTTTGTCAAAACCGCCAGCAAATTCCAGTCAGAAGTAAAGCTTGCCCGTGAGACGGTCGAGGTAAACGGCAAGAGCATCATGGGGATAATGATGTTGGCAGCGTCAAAAGGGACCAGGATCAGACTGACCGTTGAGGGTCCGGATGAAGAAGAGGCGCTTCAAACCATCGGTGCTTTGATTCTAGACGGCTTTGGCGAGGAGTAACCGTGCTGCCGATGCAGTTCATGCTGGTGTTTGTAGTTCTGACAGGTGCCGTTGTAGGTTCCTTTCTGAATGTTTGCATCTACCGCATGCCGCTGGAACAATCAATCATCAGCCCCGGTTCACGCTGTATGTCGTGTGGTTCAGAGGTGCGCTGGTTTGACAATATTCCTATCGTCAGCTGGTTTCTGCTGCGGGGGCGCTGCCGCCGTTGCGGCACCGGTTTCTCGATCCGTTATCCACTGATTGAGCTGTTGACCGCCGGCCTTTTTCTACTGCTGTTTCTCCGCTTTGGTCCGTCCCTGTCCTTTATCGTCTATGCTCTTCTGGTTGCCTCATTGATCGTGGTCACCTTCATCGACCTTGACCATCAGATCATACCGGATGAGATTTCGCTGCCCGGTATCGGCCTCGGGTTTCTGGCCTCTTTTTTTCTGCCTGAACCGGGCTGGTTCTCTTCATTATTGGGTATGATTGCAGGCTGGGGTAGTCTGGCCCTGGTCTTTTACAGCTATCTCTGGCTGACCGGCCGTGAGGGGATGGGAGGAGGGGACGCCAAACTGCTGGCCATGCTGGGCGCCTTCCTGGGGCTCCAGGCGGTGCCGTTCATCATCTTTACCTCATCGCTGGTGGGGACGGTTGCCGGTCTTTCGATCATGGCATTACAACGTAAGGGGCGGCATCTGGCCATCCCGTTCGGCCCCTATCTCGCCTTTGGTGCTGTCCTGTATATTTTTTACGGTCCCTGGCTGATCAACTGGTATCTGCGTCTGGGTAAATAACCGATGCGTACGATACGGCCAAGTCTTACCTTTTCCATCCTGGCATCACTGGCCTGTCTGCTGATCCTGACCTGGTTGCTCTTCAGTCTGCTTGCCTTCAAAACTGCCGAGAACGATCTGTACGCCCAAAAGGGTGAGCATGCCCGGATGCTGTTGTCTACCTTTGTCAACCAGCTGCCTGACCAGTTGCCCAGCTTCCCGGAAGGGATGCTCTCCCTTGACGCCCCGGCAGTGTTGTTTGCCTCGAAGCTGGCTGAGGAACCTTCCTTTGAACGGCTGACCTTGCTGGATAAAAAGGGGAAGGTGATCTACACCGTCGGCAAGGAGGGGAGTGACCTGTATCGTCCTCTTTCGCTGCCGGGACGCCGGCAGGAAGAGGGGGCAATCGTCGCTGCCGGTACTGCTCTGGTCCGCTCTGCCCTGGTGATGCGTAACGGTGAGATTGCGGGAAGGGCCGGTATGATCCTGTCGCTTGCTGATGAACAGCGCCGGATTCAGAAAACCCGACAGCTGCTGATCACCTATTTCGCCCTTGATTTCATTCTGCTGCTGGGATTGGGGGCCTTTATTCTGTCGCGGATTGTGGTCAGACCGGTCAACCGTCTGCTTGCGGCAACCGAAAAAATCACCGGTGGTGTCTACGGTCACCAGATCAGCGTCGGCGGATCGCTGGAACTGGCCCGGCTGGCTGAATCGTTCAACATCATGTCAGCCACGCTGGAACAGAAACAGCGTGAAGTAGCCTCCCATGTTGCCACCCTGGAACAGGTCAACCATGATCTTGAACTGGCGCGGGAGGAGGCGGTCCGCTCCGAAAAGATGGCCTCGGTCGGCCTTCTGGCAGCCGGTACGGCCCAC
>CAZOTC010000160.1:0-6501 GCA_964582605.1 uncultured Geobacter sp.
TGTCCTGCAACCGGGCCTTGATATGCTCCCGTTCAGACAGGGCGTTGTTCAGGTCCATCTGACCGATGATGGCCCGCAGGGAGGTCATGACCAGGTTCTGGATGGCGTATTCGTAGTTCTGGATTTCGTACACCGCTCGGGTGGGGTCGGTGACCTTGATGAAGGCCACGGCGTTGGTGATGATCACGGCGTTGTCCTTGGTGATCACCTCCTGAGAACCGATTGAGAGCACATCTCCTTTGGTTGAAACACGATATGAGACATTGTCAACATAGGGGATAATGAAGTTAAGGCCCGGCTTCAGGGTCTTGTGAAATTTGCCGAGTCGCTCAACTACCCATTCCTGTCCCTGAGGGACGGTCTTTACTCCTGCAAAGATAGTTGCGGCAACCACCACCAATAGTACAACAACGACAACCAGAGCCGGCATGATAAATCCCTCCTGTCTAGAGTTTACGCACTTTCAATATCTGCCCTTCAATATCCTCAACCTGTACGGTGTCGCCAATTTTGAGGACTTCGTCTGCAAAGCAGGTCCATTCATCAGCACCCAAAATGGAAATACGGAAGCGAACGGTACCTTTACCAAAGCTGTCGCTGGTGCCTTTTATAATAATGCCCGATTCTCCAACAATCCCTTCCTTTGAGAGACCGGCATGGGTCCGGTCTCCCTTGGGTTTCAGATATTTGAACCAGAGTGCCGTGAAGGTAATTGATGCCGCGGCCCAAAGCAGCACCTGCAGCCAATCCGGCATAAAAGGAACCAGCGCCACCAGCAAACCAACCAGCAAGGCACCCAGTCCAAACCAGATTATGGTGAAAGAAGGAATGATCAATTCAAGCCCGATCAGACAAAAACCGGCCAGCATCCAGTACCACCATTCAAGTTTCACGGCTGCCTCCTTGATTGAGCTTCTGACTATACTATAGTGCAAAGTATAACAGATGTTTCTCTCTTGAAAAGCAACCACACTGCTGCAATGGAAAATATGTTTGCATTTTCCGGGACAGGGTGAAATAATGAAACTACTTGGAGAGGAGGTGTCACCATGGAAGTCAGTTCAATAGCAGGTGCTGCAAGCATGATGCAGTCATCACAGACACAGCAGGCTCTTTCTGCTTCGATGATCAAACAAAATGCTCAGGCTCAGGATCAGGTTGCCAATATGCTTGCTCAAAACTCCAAGCAGGTACCCCAGCCGACCAAAGGTTCAGGCCAGGGATTCTCAACCTACGCCTGAGACTGGCTATACCCTCTGCCGTTCACAAGGCCGACTGTTTTGTCGGCCTTTTTTTATACATAGCGGGCTGCATGATATGAGCTCCTGACATAGGGGCCGCTCTCCACATGTTTAAACCCCATACCAAGCGCTTCCTCACGCAGCTTTTCAAACTGCTGCGGTTCAATAAATGCAACCACCGGCTGATGCCGTCTGCTGGGAGCCAGATACTGTCCCAGGCTCAGGTAACTGCAGCCGGAAAGACGCAGATCCTGCATGACCTCCCGCACTTCATGCAGCTGTTCTCCCAGCCCCAGCATGATGCCGGACTTGGTGGGGATGGCCGGCGAACGCAACGCCGCCTGCTGCAGCAGGTCCAGAGAACGTTGGTAATCAGCTCCTTTGCGCACCTCGTACAGACGTGGCACGGTCTCAATATTATGGGCAAGAATGGCCGGCTGTGCCTCCAGCACCCTGGCAAGGCTGGTGTGGTCTCCGCCAAAATCAGGCACCAGCAGCTCAATTGCAGTATCAGGTGAGCGTTCCCTGATAATGGCCACAGTGGCGGCATAGTGGCCGGCGCCGCCGTCCGGCAGGTCGTCGCGGGTAGGGCTGGTAACGACCAAGTGGGAAAGCTTCAAACGAACCACCGCCTCTGCCAGCCGGTGCGGTTCGTCAGGGTCGGGTGGTAGGGGCTTTGCCGCGTTGTCAATATTACAGAAACGGCACTGCCGGGTGCAATCCTTACCCAGAATCAGAAACGTGGCCTGACCGCTGTTGAAACATTCAGAGATATTGGGACAGAGCGCCTGCTGACAGACCGTATTGAGCTGCAGTTCCGACAATAATCCCCGCATGGCAGCCTGTTCTCCAACCCCAATTTTCTTGCGCAACCATTCCGGCTTACGTTGTATCTTCACGCTTCTTTACCTTCCAGGTTCCAGGCATTGTTCTGGTACTTGCCGACTGCCAACTGTCTGCTGAGCTTCTGTTCGTGGTCTGTCATTACATCAGCAGCAAGAACAACGCCGAGCTTTTCTGTAAACTGTTGCGCAAGGAGTTGTTTGAGTATGGTCTCTTCCTGCAGTATTCCTTCGTCACGCAGGCTGGTTGTCATCTGTTCAATGCCAGGTGGTGGGTGCTTCAGATAAGACAGCCCGTCTGCTGCCCGGTTCTTTAACGGGATGGAACCGTGCTGAAAAATAACCTTACGTGAGCGGCGCTGGGCATTACCGCCGATTTTGCGGCCATGAATCAGGATATCGTAGCTTTCTCTGCCGGCAAAACAGAGTGTGGTCCGTTCCCCCAGGCAGCTTTCCGGGGGTGTGTGCTCCACTGCGTAAGCGGCCTTGAGTCCAAGCGATTGGTAAAAACAGAGCAGAAATGAGGTCAATGCGCGGAAGGAGTCCTTGACTGACGTTGCAGGCGGGATCTGCTCAGGAGAACAGACCAGACTATAGGTCAGCTCATCGGCGTGGTAGATCGCCCCGCCACCGGTGATCCTGCGCACGACTGAAACCTGATCTGCCACACAACGCGCAAGATCAAGGTCATCCGCAGCCCGCTGATATCGCCCCAGTGACAATGTTGCCGGTTGCCAGCCGTACAGCCGCAGCACCGGTCGGGATGAAGACGGATCAAAGCAACGGAAAAGCGCCTCATCAATGGCCATATTTTCGCTACCGGTGCAGGGGTCGGTATCAATCAGGCGCCAACAAACCGTCATCAATGTATGGTTTCAGACGCTGGAACGGTTATAACCGGACGTCTCATGGTGAAGAACGGCAGATTCCAGTCGACGCCTTTAAGCGTCTCATGCAGTAGTCTGGTGATGCTCGCCACCATGTCGGAGGTAAGATTAAGGGTGAGCATCTGATTGCTGGAGAGTAGAAAACCAAAAGAGACGTGGTCGGCTTTGTTTGTAACGTCAAGCCGAATTACCAGTAACGGCTGCTGTCCCAACGGGTAGTGGGATGCTGCAGTTTCAAACCGGGTTGTAGCGACTGTTTCAGTCATTGACGCTTCACGGTCAAACTGTTCAAGCGCACGATGCAACAGGGGATTTGATGCCAGGCCGGTATGGTGACTGATCAATAATTTTTCTGATTGTGAAAGTCCTGTCAGCATGCGCGAAACGACCGCTCGTGTCAGCCACAAACGGAATTCGGCTGCATCACGGGTATTGATCCGCATCAACAGTCGATCCTCTGCTGGCTGATATCCGATATTTACCTGATTAATCTGCATTGCTTTTGATTACCTCAACAGATCAACTGTTCCAGCAGACCGTCTGGCTGCGGGCCGCTCTGGTTTCATCCAGGCGGGTGACCGGCGTACTGACCGGCATGGCGGCAAAGGATGCCGGGTCAGACTCGGCCTGTTTGGCTGCCTCAATCATCACGGCAATAAACGCATCCATGGTCTGCTTGCTCTCGGTCTCGGTCGGCTCAATCATGATCGCCTCTTTGACGATCAGCGGGAAGTAGACCGTGGGTGGATGATAGCCTTTGTCAATCAGGAACTTGGCAATATCAATGGCATGTACGCCGTGGGCCAGCTGTTTTGATGCCGAGAAGACCGCCTCATGCATGCAGGTCTGGTCGTAGGGCAGATCATAGTAGTCTTTCAGCTTTTCCTTAATGTAGTTGGCGTTCAGTACCGCCTGCTCGGATACCTCGATCAGTCCCTCACGCCCCAGCATGATCATGTAGCTGTAGGCCTTGACCATTACCCCGAAGTTGCCGAAGAAGTTGGCTGTGCGGCCAATGGAAAGCGGGTTGGCGGTCTGAAGCTGCAGCTGGCCACTCGGTTCGTCATGGATAATGCGCGGCATCGGCAGGAACGGGATCAGCTGCTTCTTGACCCCCACCGGGCCGGAGCCGGGGCCGCCGCCGCCGTGGGGGGTGCCGAAGGTCTTGTGCAGGTTGACGTGTACCACGTCAAAGCCCACATCACCGGGACGCACCTTGCCCATGATGGCGTTCAGGTTGGCGCCGTCGTAGTACATCAGGGCATCGTGACTGTGGGCAATATCAGCGATTTCCTTGATGTAGGGGTTGAACAGGCCCAGGGTGTTGGGGCAGGTCATCATGACCGCTGCCACCTCATTGTTCATGGCCTGCTTGAACAGCTCCAGATTCATATCGCCATAGGAGGCGGTGGGGATAGTGATGATTTCATAACCGACCATGGCTGCCGAAGCCGGGTTGGTGCCGTGGGATGAGTCTGGTACCACCACGTACCTCTTCTTGTTGCCCTTGACCTTGTGGTAGGCGGCAATCAGCAGCATACCGGTCATCTCGCCATGGGCGCCTGCCAGCGGCTGGGTGGTAACCTCATCCATACCGGTGATGTCGGCCAGCATCTGCCCCAGATCGAACAGCAGCCCCAGGCTGCCCTGACAGAGTGCCTCGCCGCCCGGCAACAGCGCTGTCAGCGGATGCAGCGGCGCAAACAGGTCGGCAGCGTTTTCCAGTACCTTGGCGTTATACTTCATGGTGCAGGAACCCAGCGGATAGAAGTTGGTATCCACCGAGAAGTTACGGCGGGAAAGGTTGGTGAAGTGGCGCACCAGATCCAGCTCCGACAGTTCCGGCAGACCGGCGGTTTCTGCCCGCAGCAGGTTTTGCGGCAGGGCAGTAGCAGGCGGAACATCCGATTTTGGCAGCATCACTCCACGGCGACCGGCCACGGATTTTTCATAGATCAGTTGCATAGCTGCACCTCCAGCTCCTTCACCAGCAGGTCAATCTCCCGCTTGCTCCGTTTTTCGGTCACGGTCACCACCAGCATGTTTTCCGAGCCCTCATACAACGGGCCAAGCGGCAGGCCGGCAGCGATCCCCTTACTCAGCAGGGTTGCAACGACCTGCTCTGCCGGTTTGGGGAGCGAGACTGTGAATTCATTGAAGGTGGGGGCGGTTTGCAGCACGGTTACGCCGGGCAGTGCTGCCAGGCATGCCTTGGCGTATTCTGCCTTGTCATAGTTCAGGCGTGCCAGATCGGCCAGCCCCTGCTTTCCTATGGCAGACAGGAAGATCAGGCCGCGCAGGGCGCAGAGTGACTGGTTGCTGCAGATGTTTGAGGTGGCCTTGTGGCGCTTGATATGCTGCTCTCGGGCCTGTAGGGTCAGCACAAAACCCCGCTCGCCGTTTTTGTCAACGGTTTCGCCGACAATCCGGCCCGGCATGTTGCGGATATGGACCTTGCTCGCTGCAATGAAGCCAAAGGAGGGGCCGCCAAAGGAGAGCGGATTGCCCAGTGACTGTCCATCCCCTACGGCAATATCAGCCCCCAGTTCACCGGGAGACTTCAGGAGACCTAAGGCAATCGGGTAGACTGCAGTCACCAGCAGGGTGCCTTTGGTGTGCGCCTGATCAGCCAGGCCGGAGAAATCCTCCACACAGCCAAACACGTTGGGGTACTGTACCAGCAGGGCGGCGGTCCGGTCATCCAGCTGTGCTGCCAGTTCTGCCCGGTTCAGCAGCCCGTCCAGCGGCGGCAGTTCCACCAGCTCCGCATCATGGTAGGAGAGGTAGGTTGCCAGCACTTGCCGGGCGATCGGCGAAACGCAGCCGTCCACCAGCACCTTGCTGCGGTTGGTGGACCGCATCGCCATCAGGGCGGCCTCAGCCAGGGCAGTGGCGCCATCGTACAGCGAGGCGTTGCTGACATCCAGACCGGTCAGGCGGCAGATGGCGGTCTGATACTCAAACAGCGCCTGCAGGGTGCCTTGTGAACATTCCGGCTGGTAGGGGGTGTAGGCGGTATAGAATTCGGCCCGACCGGAAAGATGGTCCACCGACGCCGGAATAACATGGTCATAGAAGCCGCCGCCGATGAACAGCGACAGATTCCGGCAGTTGTCGTCAGCCAGCTGTTGCAGCTTGGCGTAGGTCTCAAACTCGGACATGCCGGGGGGCAGATTGAAGGTTGTACAGCGTAACTCAGCAGGGATCGGGGCAAACAGATCCTCGATACTCTGCACGCCGATGGCGGCCAGCATCTCCTGAATCTCTTCCGGGGTGTGCGGGCAGTAGTGTCCGGTTTGCATGGATTTCTATCTCCTACAGACTCTTCAGATACTCGTCGTACTGTTCTCTTGTCATCAGCGCGGTCAGCTCACCGGCATCGGCCAACTCAAGCTCCACCATCCAGGCAGCCTCTTCAGCAGACTCGTTAACCTTCTCCGGTGCGTCTTCAAGCTCGGTGTTGACCTTGACCACCTTGCCGGAAACCGGGGCATAGATATCACTGGCAGCCTTGACCGATTCAATGGCAGC
>CAZOTC010000161.1:0-6407 GCA_964582605.1 uncultured Geobacter sp.
GTGGTAGCCCAGAAAACGGAGTGCGGTTGCGATAACCCTGGCCCGTTTCCAGTCATCACTTTTACCTTGTGCCAACTGGGGAGGCTGATAGGCGCGGGGGCGCGGCCCCCAGGGGCCAACCCAGGGATGACTATGACCGTACCAGTCAAACTCAGGAATCTTGGCCTCATTGCGCACCAGCCCCCGCTCCCCCTCCAGAAGATCGGGGATCAGCTCCTGTGCAGTCCAGGGCAGCTTGACACTGTAGGGAGAACGATAGTCGTCAGCAGACAGACAGATGCACGGACGGCAAAACAACAGTAACAGTACGGCAAAGGAGAACAATCGGCGCATGGTATCTCCTTACCGCTGCTCTATGGCCAGAAAGCTGTAGAAGTTGACAAACTCATCAAAGGAAAGCATGAAGATCCCTTTTTTTCGTTCATAACCGTTCTCAGGCCCGGAAGGACCGTTGGGGGTAAAGTCGGTTCCCCACGGATTCCAGATCGTCACCGTATCGCTACCCGGGTCAAAGCCGATGATGGCATAGACGTGGTCATAGGGCAGCTTGGCCGGTGGTTTGTGCAGCAGCAAGGCGGTTGCCAGCGACCTTTTTTCCTGCATTCTGATCAGGGCACTCCTGACCTGCTCACGATGTGCTCGCCTGCCCAGCGGCAGCTTCTTCGCCTCCCGGCCGCTCCAGCGCTCAACCACACTGGCAATCGGTATTCCGGCGGTGTCAATCGCCACAGTGGGGTCCGGTATCGCTGCCGACCTGCTGAAGGTGCGGGCCTGGATAGTACCGGTGGCCTTTTCCAGCACCGACATCCAGAGTCCGTCCTGCAGCGTGGAGTCGGAATCATTGACGGCAAGTTCGGCATCGGTAGGCGTGGTTATGGTGGCTTCATCACCATTGGCAAAGCGCACCTGAAAGCGGCCATCATCCAGCTGCCTGATCGCATTCATAATATCACCGGGGCGATACTTTGCCATCCAGCCGGTGGCAGAGAAAAAATAGCAGTCCCCAACCGGTCCCTGCTGCAACAGCTCAAAGGTCGGCTGGCCATTGGCAAACAACACCCGTTTGGCCCGACGCAGTTTGAGTACGTTCCGATAATAGCGGTCAATGATCTTTGGATCATCAATGGCAGCGGCAGTTGCCGGATCAACCGAAGGATTTTTCTTCAGATAGAGCTCCAGCGCCACCAAAGCTGCAGCATCCTCCCCACGGTAGTCAGGGTTGGCCATCCGGGCGATCAGGTCCAGTTTGCTCACCGTATCGCTGCCCTGCGACCAGCTTTTCCAGTTGCGCTGCACGACAGCAGCAAAGGGGGTAATATTCTTTATTACCTCCGGGTCAAGCGGGGGGGAAGCACTCTCCTTTGCTGAGCCAACCACTGGCAACGCGATCAGCAGCGTAACTATCAGACCGGTTATGATCCTCTTCATTTGTCGGTGGTCCTTTCCTTGATAAGATCTACCTGAATCTATACCAGACTATCAAATACCGGCAACCGGTTGCGGTAAAATATATCTGCGCTATACTTGCTGCATACCAAACCCGGAGCCCCTTCATGAAGCAACAACTGCTGTCCAGCCTGCTTGATGCAATAAAAAAGCTCTCCCCAGGTATGCTCCTGATTCTGGCAGCCTCGACACTGCTGTTAATGACCGACCTGGTGCATCGCACCGTTGCTACAGATACATTGCCAAAGATCGCCATCTTCCAGTTTGCCTCTCGCCCGGTGCTGGACGACGCAGCTGCAGGCGCGTTGCAGGGGCTTCGGGAGCACGGCTTTGAGCCGGGCAAGAACCTGCTGGTGCAGACCTATAATGCCGAAAACGATCTTCCCACCGCCAATGCCATGGCCCGGGCGATTGTTGAAGGGGGCAATCGCCTGGTGATCACCTTCAGCACACCGCTGTTACAGGTAATGGCCAACGTCAACAAACAAGGTAGTATCACACATATCTTCGGCGCCGTCACCGATCCGTTTGCAGCCGGTGTGGGGATAACCCGCAGCGGACATCCTGCCCATCTGGCCGGTATCGGCACCTTTCAGCCGGTGCGGGAGACCTTCCAACTGGCAAAGAAACTGCTGCCGGGGCTCAAGCGAGTAGGCACCGTCTGGAACCCTGGCGATGCAGCAGCAGAGGCCTGCCTGTTGCTGGCACGGGATGAGGCAGTCAAACTCGGCATCACCCTGCTGGAGGCCCAGGTGGAAAACTCGGCTGGTGTGGGCGAAGCAGCTAAATCACTGACCGCACAGGGGATACAGGCGCTCTGGGTGGGGGGTGACAACACCGTTGAACTGGCCATGGATGCGGTGGTCAATGCCGGTCGTCAGGCAGGCATACCGGTGCTGACCAATGCCCCTTCCCATCTCAAGGCCGGAGCCTTCCTCTCCCTGGGTGCCGATTATGTTGAGGTGGGTCGCCAGACCGGCCTTCTGGCCGCCAGGGTACTGAAGGGGCTTGATCCGTCAAAAGTGCCGGTAGAAAACCTGGTGCCGCAGCAGTTGGCCCTGAACCTGTCAGCCCTGAAAACGGTGCGGGAAAAGTGGCAGATAGACGATGCAACCCGTGCCCAGGCCGCTATTCTGATTGATGAGCATGGTAAGGCGCTCAAGTCCGTGGCCGCACCGGTAAAACAGTCGCTGATCAGTAAACGCTGGAAGATCCAGTTGATTGACTATGCCGATGCGGTCAATGCGGAAGAGACCCACGAGGGGCTGTTTGCCGAACTGAAAAAACTGGGGCTGCAGGAAGGACGCGACTATGAGCTGAAGCACCGCTCCGCCCACGGCGACATGGCGGTGATGAACGGGATCATGGATGCTGTTCTGACTGACCAGCCTGACCTGATCATCACCACCGCCACCCCTGCCCTGCAGACTGCTGTGGCAAAGATAAAAAACATCCCGGTGGTCTTCACCACCGTGGCAGACGGCGTACTGGCCGGGGCAGGCAAGAGCCCCACCGATCACCTGCCCAACTTCACCGGCGCCACCACCATGAGCGATTTTGACGGGATGATCAGCGTGGTTCAGCAGGCCTTGCCCGGTGTGAAAAAGATCGGCACCCTCTACACGCCGTCAGAGGTCAACTCGGTCCTGTTCCGCGATGCCCTGGCAAAGGCTGCAGCAGCCAGGGGATTGAAGCTTGAGTCAGTGGCGGTGGCCTCAACCTCGGATGTGGCTGATGCTGCCCTGGCCCTGACCGGCAGAGGGGTACAGGTGATCACCCAGATCTCGGATAATGCCACCGGCAGTGCCCTGGGGGCGATTGCCACAGCCGCAGCCAAGTCAAACATACCGCTGTTCGGTTTTATCTCCACCGCCCTTAAGGATGGCGCAGCACTGGTGGTGGCACGGGATTACCGTGAATGCGGAGAGATTGCAGCCAGACTGAGCCTGCGGATCATGCAGGGGGAATCACCGGCCAGGATCCCCTTTATGCCGCTGGGGCGGAGCAGCCTGATCATCTCAAAGGGTAACAGCGCAAAATACAACCTGCAGCTTCCCCCGGCGCTGCTGAAGCGAGCAGACAAGGTGGTGGACTGATGCAATGCACTCGGCTGCAGCATGAACAATGGCTTGAACTGAAGCTTGCAGGACGCCTGGATGCCCAGTGGGCAGACCGGCTTGAGCGGGAACTGTCAGGGCTTGTGCGTGAAGGAGCCCGTCAGATACATCTGCAGATGTCTGAAATCAACTTCCTCAGTTCGGCCGGTATCCGTATCCTGTTGAAATACCGTAAAGAGTTGACAACGCTTGACGGATGTCTGGTGGTGACAGAACCATCCGAGCAGGTACGCAGGATTCTGCAGATGTCAGGCCTGACAGCACTGCTGGAGTCTTTCGAGACATCGGCAGACATCCGCAACCGGTCTGCCTCTCATGCCGGATCAGACAGCACGGCACAGCTTGAAGGCGGCAGCATCACCTTCTATCACCCTGCCCCGGCTGCAACCATCTCGCTACAAACCGTCGGGACGCCCCGGATGAACGGCGAAAACAGCTATACAGCCGCCTGTCAGCTGGCGCTGCCTGCCGACACCATGGCGCTGGGTCTGGGGGCCTTTGGCAACAGTTTTATTGACTGCCGGACCCGCTTCGGTGAATTCATGGCAGTAGGGGGCAACGCCATCACCTTGCCTGCCGACGGCGGTGACACCCCTGACTATCTGGCAGGCATAGCGGCGTTTGTTCCTTCGATACAGGCCCTGTACGCCATAGTCTGCCAAGGAGTATTTGCCAGGTTTTGTCAGTTCAGCGCCAACTCATCCGACGAGCCGATCCCGTTTTCCCGTCTGCTGGATGCCGCCTTTAAGACCTGTCAAAGTGACTGCGTCGCACTGGCCATGGTCGCCGAGACCGATGGGCTGGTGGGGGCATCACTGCTCGCTTCGCCGGCATTGTCCGGCACCAGTGCACTGCTGGAGTTTCCTGCAGTGCGTGACCGGATCGGCCTGACCAGTGAACCGGCCTGGCCCCGTTCCCTGGCCCTGGTCTGCGGTATCGCCCTTCGACTCCGCTCAGGGCAAGCCCTTGGTGAAAGCGACTCACGCTCCCTGAGCGAAGTCGAAGGGTTAGCCCCCTTTGTGCGCCCCTATGGTTCATCCCGGATCAGAGGGCATTTCCATGCAGCCGCCCTCTCCTACCGAGCCTTGCCGGACGGACTGCTGGAACCGGCACCAACCGTCACCGGCCTGCTGCAGACACAGACTGTCCAGGGGCTGCTACACCTGCTCAACGATACCCGCCCGATCATCGGAATCGGCGAAAGCAGCTTTCTGCGCGGCGCGCTCTGGTTTGGACCGGCAACCATGCAGGAGGAAACACTATGAACCTGCTGCTTGGCTCTCTGACCATCGGCCTGATCCTCTCCCTGCTCGGGCTGGGGGTCTATATCTCGTTCAAAATCTTCAGTTTTGCCGACATGACCGCTGACGGCTCCATTACCCTGGGGGGTGCAGTTGCTGCTGTACTGCTGGTCAGCGGTGTCTCACCGGTCATCGCCACCCTGGCGGCAACCGGCGCAGGGCTGCTGGCAGGGTTTATAACCGGGCTGCTGCATACCCGCTGCAGAATTCATCCCCTGCTGTCCGGCATCCTGACCATGACCGCGCTCTACTCGGTCAACCTGCGGGTCATGGGTAAAAGCAACATCTCGCTGATGTCAACCGCCACCCTGGCAGACTTGGCAGAACAGCTGGGGACGCCATTCTTCGGCACAGGGGGAAACCTCCTGCTGCTGGGCTGGCAGGTGGCGACACGGGATCTCTCGGTGCTGCTGGCAACCCTGCTGCTGGTACTGCTGGCCAGCCTGCTGCTGTATCTCTTCTTCAGAACCAATCTGGGCACAGTGATGCGGGCCACCGGCGACAACCCCCAGATGGTACGGGCACAGGGGACCGACACCGGTCTGATGATCACCCTGGGTCTGGCGCTGTCCAACGGGCTGATCGCCCTGTCCGGCGCACTGTTGACCCAGTATCAGGGGTTCAGTGATGTGCAGATGGGGATAGGCATGCTGGTCTGGGGTCTGGCAAGCGTGATCATCGGTGAATCTCTGGTACGTGGCGGCAGACTGGGGCTGGCAATCTGCGGCGTCCTGATCGGATCGTTGCTGTTCCGGCTGCTGGTGGCGATTGCGCTCCGCTTCGGCCTGAATCCCAATGACCTGAAGTTGATCACCGCACTCTGTGTCTTTGGCGCACTGGTACTGCCCGGCTGGCTCGGTTCCCTTGCAACCCGGCGGAAGGTGGCACGCCATGCTTGAGATCAACGGTTACTCGAAAACCTTCCATGCCGGCACCCCCAATGAGGTACAGGCGCTCCGGAAGATCACCCTTACGGTACAGGAAGGTACGTTTGTCGTGGTGATCGGCACCAACGGTTCCGGCAAATCAACCCTGCTGAATGCCGTGGCAGGCAGTTTTCTGCCGGACCATGGACAGATTCTGCTGGATGGTCACGACATCACCGGCTGGAGCGAACACCGGCGGGCCAAGTTGATCGGCCGGGTCTTCCAGAACCCCTTCAGCGGCACCGCACCCTCCATGACCATCGCTGAAAACCTGTCCATGGCCGCCCGCCGGGGCCGGTTTCCCGGTGTCGGCTGGGCCCTTGGCCCTCATCTGCTGGAGGACTGCAGGGAGCGGATCCGCACCCTGCGGATGGGGTTGGAAGATCGGTTGGACACCCCCATCGGCGGCCTCTCCGGCGGCCAGCGTCAGGCCCTGACCCTGCTGATGGCCACCTGGCAGCGTCCCGGTCTTTTACTGCTGGATGAACACACCGCTGCCCTTGATCCCCGCAGCGCCGAACGGATCATCGAGCTGACCAATGAAATTGTCACCAAAAACCGGCTGACCACCCTGATGGTGACTCACTCCATGCACCAGGCCGCCAATCTGGGGGATC
>CAZOTC010000162.1:0-6353 GCA_964582605.1 uncultured Geobacter sp.
CTACAGCTGGTCTATGCCTACGCCCTGATCCTGCTCTCGGTCAGCCTGGCCCGCTTCCGGCAGATCGGCCAGGAGCGCCAGATGCTCTGGGCATCGCTGCGGATGGTGGTGCAGCTGCTGGCAGTGGGCTACCTGCTGCAGATGGTCTTTACGGTCCGTTCACCGCTGCTGGTGATCCTGATCCTCCTGACTATGACCGGTTTTTCCTTGCAGGTGATCGGCTCCCGTATCAAACAGCGCATGCCCCATTTCTACCGGATCATGGGCAGCTCCATTATCATCGGCTGCGGTGGCGTTACCTTCTACTTCTGCCTGCTGGTGGTGGGCTATACCCCCTGGTATGACCCCCGCTATCTGATTCCCCTGGCCGGTATGATCATCGGCAACTCCATGAACGGTGCCAGCCTGGCAGCCGAGCGGCTTTCAGCCGAGATGCGGGAACGCCATGACGAGCTGGAGACGGCGCTCTGTCTGGGGGCCACCGCCCGCCAGGCGGCGGAACCGGCCCTGCGCACCGCCTACCAAGCCGCACTGATCCCCACCATGAATACCATGGCCGCCACCGGCATTGTGGCCCTGCCCGGTATGATGACCGGCCAGATCCTGTCCGGCACCGAACCGATGCTGGCCGTGCGCTACCAGATCGCCATCATGTGCGCCATTACCGCTGCCGTTGCCATTACCGCCTTCCTGATCCTGCTGCAGGGTTACCGCGGCTATTTTACCTCTGCCGAGCAGCTGAGACAGCCACACTCTTCTCCCTGAAAATCTCCTTACCCTTTTTCTGACACAGTTGTCAGGAAAGTGTCAGTTGTCCTTTGCCGGCCTTCCCGGTAATCATTACGGTAACGATTCCGTATCACCGACACCTTATCCTGAAGAACCTATCAGACAAAGGAGGAGCACTATGTACAAAACCGTTTTGGCATCAATCACCACCCTGCTGCTGGCGGCACTACCGGCCATTGCAGCGGACTATCCGGACCAGAAACAGGTGCAAAACGCCAAAACCGGCAGCTATGTGGGGGCAAACACCTGCAAGGCCTGCCACAGCGATGTTCACGAAAGCTGGGCGCAATCGCGCCACACCAAGAAGTCCCGCAAGGGCCCGGCCTTTGGCAAGGAGTATCTGAAGAATACCTATTCCTGGGTGCAGCGTGATTGGGACAAGTTTGAGACCCATATGATCCTGGACCAGAAAGACAAGAACACCAACTATGTAACAGTCAAAAAGTTTGCGCTTGAAGAAGTGGGTTACTCAGTCGGTTCAGTCCGCAAACAGCGCTATGCGGTCTACTATGACGGTTCCCCCATGGATGCCTACCTGCAGACCACCAAGGATGGCGGCATCTCCTGGACCATCGACAAGAGCCAGGTGGTTAAATACCCAGGCAACAAGGATCGGGCCGGCTGGAAGTTTCTGGCACTGGAGTTCAAGCCCAAGGATGGCGAACAGAACAAGAACAACTATGGTGAGTATTACTCCTGGCAGGAACGTTGTATCAGCTGCCATACGACCGGCTTTGATCCCAAGGCCTGGAACGCTGCCAAGGCAGATTTTAAGGCCGGCAAGCGCAGTGACCTGAAAGACTTGTTTGTGGCTGACCACCTGATCAGCTGCGAATCCTGCCACGGTCCGGGCGCGGTGCATGCCAAGGCCCCTTCCAAAGGCAACATCATCAACCCGACCAGGATTACTAATGTCGAGGCCCGCAAGATGGTCTGCGAGCAGTGCCACACCCGTACAGCCAAGAACCTGCACCACAAGGGTGCCAACGACCTGCGCGGCTACCGGATCGGTGACCGGTATATGGACCACGCCGAGTATGTACGTCCCAACTGGGGCAAGGGCAACCGCGCCGTATCAGCAGACGGCAAGGGACGCCGCGACCACCAGATGGATATGGATATGCGTCTCTCCGCCACCATCAAGGGCACCCATAGCGTGCACGCCTCCATGTCCTGCCTGGACTGCCATGACTCTCACAAGGTGGGCGCCAGCGGTGCCGGCAAGAGCAAGACCCTGAAGAAGCCTGCGCTTGAAACCTGCGCAGCCTGCCATAAAGGCGGGGCCGAGAAAGTGCTGACCGTGCTGGACGGCATGAAAGGCTGGCCCAAGTACAAGTATGGTGAGTGGGGCGGTGAAGGCGGTCGTGCAGCTCCCCGGTCACACGTCTTCAACTTCGACGAGCAGGGCCGTTCCTATGCCCTTAATCCTTCCCAGTATCACTGGGCTTTGAAGAAGGATGGCGATGCCGCAAAAGAGGCTGACTGGTCAGCCATCTGGCCCTGGGAAAAGGCCGCCTATGAGAAGAAGGGGATGAAGGTTGCCGTCGGCGCAACCCCCTGGAAGTAACAACTGACAGTGCATCAGGACAGAACAGCCGCTTCCGGAATCAGGGGGCGGCTGTTTTTTTATAGGCACTATTGATTTTACGTTTTGTTATGCTAAAATATATTCGATCAATCAGAAGAAAGAAGATCGATTATGTCATCTAAGACTCGCATATCCGGCAAATCCCAAACCGAGCATACAACACGTACCAATATTCTGAATGCCACAACCAAACTGCTGGGAACCAACTGTTTGCATTCAATTTCGATACGTGATATAGCCCGGGAATCAAAAGCTAACAGCGCCCTGATCTCCTATCATTTCGGCAGCAAGGAAAAACTGTATGAAGCGGTTATCAAGCAACAGTTTCAAGCCTACAACGATCTGGTGGTTGCAACCTTTCGCAGCGATGGCGACATCCGTGCAAACCTGAAAAACGCCTGTACCGCAATTTCTGAGTTTCACCAACAAAACCCTCACTGGCTGGTGTTCTACTTCCGTGAACTGACCAACCCTTCAGGCTGTTATGCCACCATTATCCTGCCTGCCATTGCCAATGCCTCTAAAAAAGCGACCGAAATGGTACAGGCCGGCATAGACCAGAGTATTTTCAAACCGGATACCAACCCTCGGTATGTGGTGCAATCATTTATCGGTCTGGTTAACTACTGTTTTATGACCTGCCGCCTGAGAAACGACCTGAATATTTCACCTTCGCAGGATCTGGGTGACTATCTTGCCTTTGCCTACGAAATGGTCCTCAACCAGATCAGGATGCCGGAGGAGGGTTTATCCCCGGCATAATCAGGGCTTCGGTTGGCATGCAGACGAGGGTCCCATATCCGCAGCCGGAGACAACAAAGGCCACCTCCATCAGGAAGCGGCCTTTGTCAGTTTATTATTTAAATTTCAACATGTTATATCACCAGTTTTCACCCAACAGTTCAAAGTGCGCCTTGGGATGTGCACAGGCCGGGCAGAGCTCCGGTGCAGACTTGTTGCTATGCAGGTAACCGCAGTTGCGGCAGCGCCAGACTACAATCTCTTCCCGCTGGAACACACGGCCGGCCTCTATGTTGGCCAGCAGGTCACGGTAGCGTTTTTCATGTTGTTTCTCTGCAACCGAAATGGCATTCCAGACCGCAGCAATCTCGGCAAATCCCTCTTCTTTGGCAACGGCAGCAAAGGCAGGGTACAGGTCACTGTACTCCTCATGCTCGCCATCAGCAGCAGCCTTAAGGTTCTCGGCAGTGGTGCCGACCACACCGGCCGGGAAGCAGGCGGTAATCTCAACCATGCCGCCTTCCAGAAACTTGAAGAACCGCTTGGCGTGTTCCTTCTCCTGATTAGCAGTCTCTTCAAAGATATCAGCAATCTGCACATAGCCTTCCTTGCGGGCAGCACCGGCAAAGTAGGTGTAGCGGTTACGGGCCTGGCTCTCACCGGAAAATGATTTAAGCAGGTTCTGCTCGGTCTTGGTGCCTTTGACTGACTTGGACATCGGTATATTCTCCTTTCGTTTCTATGGTGGATTTTTATAGCAAAATAAGCAGGGCAATGCCACCGCCAATAACTCCCAGGTTACCGGCCGCCGACAGTCCGTGCAGCTTTTTAAACTGCTGACGCAACGGATGGTCCGCCGGTGTGGTAACAAAGGAAGGAATTTCCTTTTTAATGGCTGCAGCCTTGGGCTCAATCACAAAGGCCTGCAGCGAGGTGACCACCAACATTGCTACGATGATAATGCTTGAGGCCAGCCACCGCTTCTCTCGGATAAACAGCAGACATCCCAAGGCAAGCACGCCGCAGATCAGTCCGGTCTTGAAATATCCGGGAAACAGCACACCGACAATGGTACCGGCGGTATCACGGTCAAAACTCCTGAACAGGGTCGGTGTCAGGATAAAGGTAAACAGGGCAGCCCCGCCTACCCAGAAGGCGATCAGCAAACGATAGATGATTGACAGATACTGCACAGTAAACCTCCGGTCAGATAGTTCTAAAAATCAATTGAAACACAGAGACACAGAGGGCACAGAGAAAACCTTAATACTAAAGACCTGAATGGGTAAAACAACCTCAACAACATGGCGTTTCAGGTTCTGATGTTCTACTTTTGTTCAGATTTTCAGCTTTTCCTCTGTGTTCTCTGTGCCTTTGTGTTTAGTTTACGGGCTTTTAAGGTAAATCAGAACGCCATCTCCGGCTTCCACTCCTTCCACACATTCCCGGCCAGATCCGGCCCCGGCTTGAGGGTCGGTTTGCCCGGTGTCCAGCCGGCAGGCATTACCTCGCCGGTGGCACGGACATGCTGGAACGCCTTGATCTGACGGATCAGTTCGCTGACACTGCGGCCAACTTCCGGAGTGAGTACTTCCATGGCTCTGATATTAAAATCAGGATCAATAATGAATCTGCCGCGAATATCCACACCGGCAGCAGGTTCAAACACACCATAGGCCTGACCGATCAGACCGCCGGCATCGGCAATCATCGGGAACGGTACCCCGCCGGGCACCATCTTGGACAGTTCTTCCGCCTGCCAGATCTTATGGACAAAGCGGCTGTCAGTACTTGCTGCAAAGCTTTCTACACCCAGCTCTTTCAGTTCTGCATGCTTGACGGCGACCGCCGTCAGTTCAGTCGGTCAGACAAAGGTGAAGTCGCCCGGATAGAAGCAGAGGACGATCCACTTTCCTTTATAATCAGAGAGTTTCATGGTCTGGAAGCCGCCGTTCAGATAAACGTTGGCCTCAAAATCAGGGGCCTGGTGCCCCACCATCGGCATACTCATCGCTGGTTCCTCCTTGGTTGGTACTGCTGTAGTTGGGGGTGGTGCTGCTTTCAGTGGACCTCCGGCCGGTTTGACACAGCCCTGTCCGGCTTCTGCCATACTCACGTCCTCCTTTCAGGAAATACAAGGGGAGTATTTGATGCTCCCCCTGATGAAAGCTTAACAAACCTTAATTATAATACAAGCAGTTCACAAAATTTTTACCGCTAAATAAACGGTAATCAGACCAGGTCAAACCGATCCGCTTGCATCACCTTGTTCCAGGCAGCGACGAAGTCGGTGACAAACTTTTCCTGTGCATCAGCGCAGCCATAGACCTCTGCAATGGCGCGCAGTTGCGAGTTGGAACCAAAGATCAGATCCACACGGGTGGCGGTCCATTTCAGCTCACCACCGGTGCGGTCGCGCCCTTCAAACAGATCGGCATCGGCAGCGGTTGGCTTCCAGGCAGTACGCATATCCAGCAGGTTGACAAAGAAGTCATTGGTCAGCGTCTCTGGCCGTTTGGTAAAGACGCCGTGTTGCGTCTGATCAAAATTGGCACCCAGCACCCGCAGGCCGCCGATCAGCACGGTCATTTCCGGGGCGGTCAGGGTCAGGAGTTGCGCACGATCCACCAGCAGCTCTTCTGCGTTCACGGCATATTTGGCCTTCTGATAGTTACGGAAACCATCGGCCTTGGGCTCAAGTACGCTGAACGAGTCAACGTCAGTCTGTTCCGGGACGGCATCGGTACGGCCCGGTGTAAAGGGCACTGTCACCGACTGTCCGGCATTTCCGGCAGCCTGCTCAATGGCAGCACAGCCCCCCAGCACGATCAGGTCAGCCAGAGAGACCTTTTTGTTACCGGTCTGCTTGCTGTTGAACTGGTGTTGAACCTCCTCCAGTTTTTTCAGCACCGCTGCAAGCTGTGCAGGCTGGTTGACCTCCCAGTCCTTCTGTGGAGCCAGACGGATACGGGCGCCATTGGCCCCGCCCCGCTTGTCTGAACCACGGAACGTAGAAGCCGAGGCCCAGGCCGTTGTAACCAGTTGTGCTATTGTGAGACCTGAAGCAAGGATGGCGGCCTTGAGATCAGTAATATCCTGCTGACTAACCAGTTCATGATCAACTGCCGGAACCGGGTCCTGCCAGATCAGCTCTTCTTTCGGCACCTCTGCCCCCAAGTAGCGTGAACGCGGCCCCATGTCGCGGTGGGTCAGCTTGAACCAGGCCCGGGCAAAG
>CAZOTC010000163.1:0-6351 GCA_964582605.1 uncultured Geobacter sp.
CGCACCCCGGCAAAATTCAACAACGTATTACCCTTTGCCGCCGCACCGTAGGCCGCCACCTTCAACCCCTGCTGTCCGGCTTCAAGCAGAAATGCCAACAGCCCATCCTTCACCTGTTCGGCACAGCGCTGGAAACCTTGGTAAAAGGCCGCGGTATTCATCGCTTCAGCAACTTCAAGCTGAAGTAATCCGGCAACCTGTTCTGAAACCGGATGCCGACCGGTATCAGCCCGTTGGGCAAAGACCCGCAGACTGCCGCCGTGGGTAGGCAGTTCCTCAACATCGAAAACCTGCAGACCATTCGCTTGAAAGACCCGTTCAACGGTTGTCAGTGACAGATAGGAATAATGCTCATGGTAGACCGTGTCAAACTGGTTTTCCTGCACCATGCGCAGCAGGTGCGGAAATTCAAAGGTCGCTACGCCGTCAGGTTTCAGCAAACGGGCAAAACCAGCCGTAAAATCGTTAATGTCCGGCACATGGGCCAGTACATTGTTGGCAGCGATCAGATCAGCCTGACGTCCGGCCATGACCAGCTCATCAGCCAGTTCAATCCCAAAGAACCGCTCAATAATCTCGATCCCTTTCTCCCGTGCTGCCGCTGCAGTACCGGCCGTCGGCTCCACGCCGTAGCAAGGGATACCGGCCGCTTGCACATACTGCAGCAGGTAGCCGTCATTGGCGGCAACCTCCACAACCCGGCTGGAGGAGTTCAACCCGAAACGATCAACCATCATCTTTAAATACTGCCGGGCATGTTCCAGCCACGATGTTGAAAAAGAGCTGAAATAGGCGTAGTCCCGGGTGAACAGATCCTCGCGACCGGCATGATCCTCAGTTTGCACCAGCCAGCATTCTTCACATACCAAAAGACGCAGGGGATACCAAGTTTCAGGGGCTCGCAAATCAGCCTCTGTCAAATAGGCGTTTGATGGCGGGGCTGAACCCAGATCAAGAAAGGGCAAACGTAATGGGCTTCCGCAGTGGCGACAGTTCAAAATATACTCCAAAACACAATATAATAAATACTATATACTATTTATTGTGCCAGTGTGATTCCTTTAAACGCTGCCGTAACCAGGGGATGCCGGCTATCCCGTGCTGACAGCTCCGCTACCGGCAACGGCCAGGTGATTGCCAGTGCAGGATCATGAGGATGCAACCCGGCCTCTACAGCAGGCGTATAGGGCACAGAATGGCAATACAGCAGCTCTACATCATCAGTCAAAGTCTGGAAGCCGTGGGCAAACCCTTCCGGGATCAACAGGGCACAATGATTATTAGCCGAAAGTAGTACCCCGGACCACTTCAAAAAAGTAGGTGAATCTGTTCGAAGGTCAACCGCCACATCAAACAGTTCGCCCTGCAGACAACTCACCAGCTTCATTTCTGCATAAGGTGGATGCTGGAAATGCATTCCCCGAATAGTACCCGCCTTTGCAGTATAGGTCTGGTTAATCTGGGCAATCGGTTTTGTCCAGCCTGCAGCTGCCAGTTCATCAGCACAAAACAGCCGGGAGAGAAAACCTCGGGCGTCACCCAGGCATTGACGTTCAATGACTTTGAGACCGGAGAGTGGTGTATCGGTTATGGTAAAACGATTCACCACGCTGCCTCGTACGCCTCAATATCCTCCAGACACAACGCTTTCGCATCTTCACCAGCTGCCAGCCGTCGATACCAATCCATCGTGCGGTTTACCGATTCAGTCAGCCCCCAGCGGGGAGTTACCCCCAGCATTGTACGAGCCTTGGCTATCTCCAGTGCGAGCCAGCCGGCTTCGTGGGGACCCTCGCTACCATCCCCCCAGAGGACTTCCCCGCGTCCGTAGGCAGACTGAGCCAATTCCACCACCTCACGGACTGTGGCTGCCTCGGAAGTCTCCGGCCCGAAGTTATAGGCTCCTGCCAGCTCCGGCGATTCCCGCAACCTTTCTGCCAGTGTAATGTATCCTGTCAGCGGTTCCAGCACATGCTGCCAGGGTCGGATAGCATCAGGACGGCGAACATCCAACGGTTGGTCACTTTGCCAGGCCCGTACGGCATCCGGGATCAGCCGGTCTTCAGACCAATCGCCGCCACCGATAACGTTACCGGCCCGGGCGCTTGCCACTGCTACTCCCTGTTCCTTCAGGAAGGCATCGCGGTAGCTGGCGATCACAATTTCACTGGCTGCCTTGCTGGCGCTGTAGGGATCATGCCCGCCCAACAGGTCATCTTCGCGGTAGGGAAAGGGGTGCTCAAGATTGCGATATACCTTGTCGGTGGTTATTACCACCACTACCCGTACAGATGGGGTATTCCGCACTGCATTCAGCAGGTTTGCCGTCCCCATCACGTTGGTATCAAACGTGGTCAACGGATCACGGTAACTTGACCGTACCAGTGACTGGGCTGCCAGATGGAAGACAAGTTCCGGCTGTGCGGTACGGACGAGAGCGGTAAGCGCGGAACTATCCCGGATATCGCAATAGTGGCTGTCCAGCTCCTCGGTAATCCGCGCAAGCCCGCACAGGCTGGGGGTGCTGCTGGGGGGCAGTGCAATGCCGGTGACACGGGCACCAAGTTTTTGCAGCCACAGCGCCAGCCAGCCACCCTTGAAGCCGGTATGGCCGGTCAGTAACACCTGCCTGCCGTGCCAAAAATCAACCTGTACTGTCATCACCATACCTTCCATGGTGCTGTGCCTGAATTCCACAACTCCTCAAGATGGTTCTTTTCCCGCAGGGTATCCATCGGCTGCCAGAACCCCTTGTGTTCAAAGGCGGCCAACTGGCCTTCCTGCGCCAGTTGTGCCAGCGGCTCAATCTCCCAGCTGGTAGTGTCACCGGCAATGTAGTCCAGCACCCTGGGTGAAAGCACAAAGAAGCCGCCATTGATCCAGCCGCCGTCACCACGGGGCTTCTCAATAAAACCCTTCACCAAAGCACCATCACGGGCCAACGAACCGTATCTGCCCGGCGGCTGGACAGCAGTAACGGTTGCAAGACGATGATTGGCAGTATGGAACGCAAGCAGTTCGGTAATATTTACATCGGCCACGCCGTCGCCGTAGGTGAAGCAAAAAGCCTCTTCATCGCGCAGATAGTCCGCTACCCGCTTCAGGCGGCCACCGGTCATGGTCTCTTCACCGGTGTCCACCAGGGTCACCTTCCAGGGCTCGGCGTACTGTTGATGCACCTCCATCCGGTTATTGGCCATATCGAAGGTCACATCCGACATATGCAGAAAGTAATTGGCAAAATACTCCTTGATCAGATAGCCCTTGTAGCCGCAGCAGATCACAAACTCATGCACGCCATGAGCTGAATACAGCTTCATGATATGCCAGAGGATCGGCCTGCCGCCGATCTCAATCATCGGCTTGGGCTTCAGGTGTGTTTCTTCAGATATCCGGGTACCCAGCCCACCCGCAAGAATAACGGCTTTCATAAAATCTCCTCAAGGAACTCCGCGTTGTGCATGCCGACGCTGCCACATGCCCCATAAAGCTGCTTCAAGGTTGCGGGCGAAGCGTGCCGAATCACAGAGTGGGGATGCCAGTATGCTGTCTCGCAACGTCTGCCGCAGTATTGCCAGGCGTGGCAGATCGGAAGAAAGGGCGCAGGCCTTCAGGATGTATTCTTCCTCACAGCAGGCTACCCACCCGTCCAACCCTGCTGTTTTTAGCAGACCGGCTCCCTGCCTGGCAAGCATCGTGTTGCCTGCAAGTGTCAAGGTCGGCACTCCCATCCAGAGCGCCTCACAGGTGGTGGTACCACCTGGATACGGGAACGTATCCAGTATCATATCTATTTCTGCATGGGCCGTCAGATAGGCGGGTCGTGAAACAGGTCCCCGCAGCTGTACACGCTGCGGCTCTATCCCGTATGCAGCCATCTTTCGGGTGAACTGTTCCTGAAGCACAGGATCGGCGAACTGTTTACACTGCCAATGCAGTTGCGCATCCGGAACAGCAGCAAAAATTTCTGACCAGCAGTTTAGAACCCGATCGTTCACTTTGGCAAGGTTCTGAAAACAGCCAAAGGTAATAAATCCTTTTTTCAAGGCAGGCAGATCGGATACCGGCAGATTATCAGCCGGCGGTGTAAAGCAAAGCCGGGTATCCGGCAGATACCATATCGTCTCGCTAAACCGGTCACGACTGTTTTCCGGTATTCCGACCGGATCTGCCAGCAGATAATCCATACCCGGCACGCCGGTGGTGGCAAAATAACCGAGCCAGGTAACCTGTACCGGCGCCGGCTTCCAGGCAAACACAGGCAGCCTGTTTTTATCAGTATGCCCGGAGAGGTCCAGCAACAGATGTATGCCATCGCCATGAATCAGCCGGGCGGCAGTAGCATCATCCAGCCCGTCAAGGGGCCTCCAGTCTGTAAAAAACGGGCGTATCCTGGAGGTCAGGCCATCGGCCCGGCCATCGGCAGGATAGGCGACCAGCTCAATCTGACGCCGATCGATATGCGCAATCAGGCCTTCCAGAAAATAACCGACCGGATGAGCTCGCAAATCCCCTGAAACAACCCCTACCCGCAGGCGGGACGGATCAGGGGCGCAATGCCAGGAAGAGAAAGGGGCCGGGGTCTTCGTCAACAGCAATCGCCGGTAGCGGGCAACTGCTTCAAGACAGGATTCCACAGGCTGATCAGGCATATAGTTCAAGGCAAACAGAAGATTACTGTATCCTGCAACAAGCCCTGGATTGATCTGTAACGCTCTGCGGTAACAATCTTCCGCCTCGTTGAGGCGCCCCTGGTCACGTAGTGTGTTGCCAAGATTCAGCAAGGCACCGCTATGCTGCGGATCATGGACAAGCGCCTGCCGGTAGTGGTGCTCAGTCTCGGTGTACCTGCCCTGCTCTGCCAGCACAACACCCAGGTTGTAGTACGCCTCTGCATAGTCCGGTTTAAGCTGTGTTGCCTGTATATAGCAGCCTATGGCCTCATTAACCCGCCCTCCTCGGGTCACCACAGAAAACGGAATCTAAAGTACGCTAAGGATTCTGGATAACCTCAACAAACAGGCATAAGTTGAACGCCTGCCGCTATGCGTGTGCAGTTGCTGGCACCCAGCGGTAGAGAGTAGGAATTGAAACACCAAGGTTCTTAGCAACTTCTTTTGGCGGTACTCCACTGGAAAGTAACTTCTTTGCTGACGCAATTTTGCTATCCGTCATCTGTCGTTTCCTACCGCCGGTGCGGCCCAACTGACGGGCCACCTCAAGGCCGGCACGTGTCCGTTCAACGGTCAGTTCCCGCTCCATCTGCGCAAGGCTTGCCATGATGTGAAAGAAAAAACGACCAGAGGTGGTAGAAGTATCGATCGCATCTGTCAGGCTTTGGAAATGAATCCCGCTGTTGGATAGCTCACTTACAAGATCGACCAGGTGCTTGACGCTACGTCCAAGACGGTCAAGCTTCCAGACGACAAGTGTGTCTCCTTCTCGCAGTAATTCCATGACCTTGATCAATCCAGGTCGCTCAGCCCGGCTGCCGCTGACCTGATCTTCAACGATCTTTTCGCACCCGGCTTTTCGTAACGCCTCATACTGCAGTTCAAGGTTCTGATCCTGCGTCGATACGCGTGCATACCCGATTAACACCTGAGATCCCCCATCAATCTTCAACTACCCATTCGCCACCACGCTGCCGGATCTCCAGATGCATGGCATCAGGAGCAAGGTCAAGCTCCCCTGGCCAGGTGACGGCTCCATTCACCACTCCCACCCGCTGAAACTGATCAGGATCAATCAGATGAGAAAATACCCCACGGAAAAAGCCCGGCTTAAAGCGGACGACTCCTTCAAGCCCATCCACAAAACGTACCTGCAGGGCATATTGATCGACAATCCTCACATCACTGACTCTCCAGTAAGCTGCCATATGATCACTCCAGTGGTGCAATAGGCTTCGGATGCTGTTTTGTCTGGCAGAGCTCCCAATCTTCAAGCAGTTCCTGCTGATGCAGCTCTGCCCAATCAAGGGCGAGGTTAAGCGCCCGACGGGGAAGCTTGCCTTCTAATAGCGTAAGAGACCGGATATCTATTACTGCTTCATATTCACCGTATGTGCAGTGGAAATGCGGTGGCTTGTGCTCATTCCAGAACATCTGGATGATGATCCCATAAAACATGCTGATAGTTGGCATAGGTGCTCCTTCTCAAAACTCATTGCAATTGTAGTCTTGCGAGAATAGAGTTTCAAGAACTATTTTTAAGAATTTCAACTGCCTGATTTCAGTAGGCGCACTCGGCATATATTCAACAATCTCGTAAACGGTCGTTTTCGATAAGGAGGGCCTATGCCTCGTCGTCAAATCCTTACCGACTCTGAAAGATCACATCTCCTTGCGT
>CAZOTC010000164.1:0-6346 GCA_964582605.1 uncultured Geobacter sp.
GGCTGCCTCCAGCAGGACGCAGAACGGCATGCGCGGCTGGCGTTCTACGCCAAAGAACCAGTGGTCAGGCTGCAGGTCAAACTGGGCCTCGGCTTCGGCACCGGCCTTCATCTGCCACGGCTCACCGGTCACACTGGTGACCCGGTCCATGAACTGGAACGGCGGCCCGGGCAGACGGGCGATCTTGCGCTCATGGTCAAAGATCCGGTAAGGCTCTCCAAAACCTTCTGACGGTTTGCCGTTGCTGTAGGCAAGAATCTGCTCTTTGGTGTACACAGCAGGTTTGATGTAGCTGGCCGGCTGATTGCTGCGTCCCTGCCAGAGCTGTTCAAGCTGTTGCCGGTTAGTGCCGGAGAGGCGGCAGGACATATTACTGATCTCTACAATCGGTTTGCCATCGGCATACATCAGGGCATCCACCAGCACATACGGCTCGGGCCGGTAGCCGATCTCACGGATGGTGACCTCATAGGTCACTACTTTGGTCGTCTCCAGCACCTGCCCGCGGCAGCAGAGCTTGCTGGCAATACCCGGCACCGGCTCCCAGGCTGCCTTGCCATCCTCTGCCACCCAGCCGATCCGCAAAAGCCAAATCCGCAGGGTATGCATGCAGCATTCGTACATCAGAGTGCCGGGCATGACCCGGTCATCTACAAAGTGGCAGGTGATGAACCAGTCGTCAGGATGGATGTCAGCCTCGGCCCGGATCATTCCCTGACCATAGCGGCCGCCATTCGGGATGATCTCGCTGACCCGGTGCACCAGCCGCATCCTGCCACCGGGAATGGTCAGCGGGCGCTTGAGATTCAGGCCGCTGAACAGAGGGCCAAAGCAGCCGGCCAGATCTCCCTGACGCAGGCGGTCAAGCTGTTCTGCGTTGTATCCTTCCCGTTTGAGCGGTACCAGATCCTGCCAGTCAGCAGGTCTTACGCCGGTTGTCGGACGTGGATCAACCAGCGGACGGACAATCCCCTTGCCGGCCTCAAGATCCTGGGCTGTAAAGAAACCGGCGCAGCCGTCCCGCATGGAGAGCAGCGGCTCGCCACCCACAGTTGCCTCAAAGTGGAAACGGAACAGCCAGGTATCCCCCTGGCGGAAGAACCGCTCGATACGGATATCGTAGTTAATGGTTTCCCCTGGGCCGGGCAGGCCGCGATGGAAGGTGACCACCGCATCCAGCAGGCGGTAGACCGCAAGTCCTTTGGTGATGAAGTCAATCCCCAGGTAACCGGAAAGGAACAGATCGGCCTGACCGGCCTCCACCGCAATACAGGTCGGAATACGGTTGCCATCCAGGTACCAGGCATGGGGGAAGATGTCATGCTCGGTGATAACCCGGCCATTGGTCATGGAACAGGGCTCACCCTCTACCTTGATGATCCGGTCAACCAGCATCAGCGGCTCATCCGGCAGTCTGACCCGGGTGGGGAAGCTGTCCACCTCGCTGAATTTCGGCCCCAGCATCCGGCTGACCTTGCCAATGGCAAACTCCATGCACATCTCGCGGTTAAAGGCGCATGGTTGTTCTGGTTTGATCAGGGGTGCGGCTACCGGCTGTAACGGTGCTGCGGCAAGATCGCTGGCATCACCACCCAATGCCTGTTGCAGACCGGCCTGCAGGCTCAATGCCTGGGCCATGGACTGGGTCAACTGGGTGCTGAACGAGAGGAACGCCTCATGGGCTGCTATGCTGGCAGCCTGGGCCTGGCTGAACTGCTGCAAAAGTTCATGCTGCGGGCTCTGTTCAACAGCCTGACGGAAGAGCGGCTGTTTTTCTGCTTTTTCAGAAGGGGCAACCAGAGCTACTGATGGCGCTGTTGCCTGTTGTGAAACGGGTTGAGGCAGTGCCGGCAGTGTAAACCGTTTGCCACCTATGGTCAGGCGCAGCAGATGAGTGCTGCTGGTTGCGCTGGAAGCCAGGGGCTGGGCCATGCAGAGCGGCGACAGATCCAGTGGAATCCGCTCCGCCACCAGACTCCCCAGCATACGCAGCAGGTTCAGGACCTGATCCTGACTGTTAAAACAGGCTGAACGCGCCAGGTGGGGGCGTCCCTCAAGAATTCGGGAGATCATCCTGCTGCAGGAGTTGCCCGGCCCCATCTCCAGGAACAGGCGCACGCCGTCCTGGTAGGCAGCCTCAATGGTGGCAGGATAGTCAATGCCGTGTAGGGCCTGCTCCAGAATGGTCTGTGCGCAGCTCTCACGGGTCGGCTCAAACCCAGCGCCACGGGCGCCGCTGTAGAAACGCAAGCCAGCAGGGGGATGGGTCTCAAACAGGTGCAGGTCATGATAGGCCTGGCTGACCGGCCGTGCTGCCTCGCAATGTACCGTGGTTACGCCGTACAGAGGGAAGAAGTGGGCGTTCAGCTGCTTGACCAAGAGGGCGACCTGTTGGCTGTCGCCGCCGATCACGCACTCATCCGGGGTGTTGATGATCAGCAGATAGACACGGAAAGGCAGGGGCCAGGGGCCTGGGGCCAGGGGCACGTCAAAACCTGACTGCATCTCCTTAATGGCCTGTCGCACCTGTTCAGCCGGAGCCATCACCACTCCCAGAGACCAGGAGACCTGCTGGTCATCCGTCATCCCCCAGGCGTTGCGGGCAGACCTGCATTCACCGGCCAGATCATGGGTAAACAGGGTAGAGTCCTGCATCCGTTGGTACATCAGATCCCGTTCATGCCAGGTGCGGCTGGAGAACAGCACGGCTGACTCTCCCAGGCTGTAGCCGATCAAAGCGGTGGGGCTCAGGCCAAAGCTGCGTACCAGATCACTGACCGCGCAGCCGGTGGCCACCTGACCAAAGATCACGGCGCGGTGGTTGGAGTTCAACTGCTCCAGCGGGGTATCTGCCCAGAACAGATCCGGCTGGAACTGTTCCTTGAGCTTCAGGTTCTCGCTATCCTGACGGCGCAGGATGCCCGGCCAGCAGGCCAGCAGTTCACGGGCCATGTCCGGGTAATGGTTGCCGGAGCCGGGGAATACAAAGGCTACCTCTCCTGACTCTGCCAGGGGAGAGCTGGTATAGAACAGGCGATCCCGCAGACTGAGCGGCAGGTCAGCAGGGATGCCTCCTTGACGCAGGGTCTGACGTCCCTGTTCGATCAACGCCTCCAGTTGTTCGCTGTCTGCGGCAATCAGCGCCATGCCGAACGGCTGGGTGGTCTCTTTGGTGATCCTGCTGCAGTACTCAGCTGCCAGACCGGCCAGATTGCTGCCCGCAGCCCGCAGCCGCTGTTGCAGCAGATCCAGCTCTGCCGAGAGTTCTGACTGTGAGTTGGCCACCAACGGGAACAGCAGTTCAGTGCAGGCGCCCAGCGGTGCACGACGTTCAGCTTCAGCCTGGGCTGGCTGTGGGCCGTCCCAGCCTTCCAGCAGCACCTGGGAGCAGGAACCATCTACACCGCAGGAGGCAACCAGTGCACGACACGGACCATCCTCGCGGTTACGCAGCCAGTAACGGGGATTGGGTGCCAGCTTCAGAGCGCTGTTGGCAAAGGCCGGTAGCGGGTTTGCAGCCGGACTGCCGGTGGGGATGATCTCATGGTACAGGCAGAGCAGGGTCTGAAGCAGAGAGGCCAAACCACTGGCTGCGCCGGTATGTCCCAGACGTGCTGCTGCGCTGGAAACAAAAGCAGGGCTGGTCAAGGCCTGTTGCAGACTGCTTGCTTCTGCCTGATCCTGCTGCGGAACACCGGCTGCTGCAGCCCCTACCATGCTGATAGTGTCTGCCGGAACAGCTGCCTCAGCAACCACCTGATGCAGCAGCGGCTGATAGCGCTCCTGCAGACTGCCGTTACCGGAGCTGACCGCACGGATCACACCATAGATACGGTTATTGTCATTTTCAGCATCGGAGAGGCGCTTCAGCACCAGGGCGCAGGCCCCTTCGCCGATCAGTATGCCGTCTGCCTGCTGGTCAAACACCAGTGCAGTGCCCTGTGCAGAACCGGGGAGAACCTGCTGCTGTCCCAGCACGGCTCGAAGATCACCAGCCAGGTCAACTGCACCGACTACTGCCTGGTCAAGTTCCAGGTTTTGCAATAGCCGTACGGCGGTTTCCAGAGCGCGGATACCGGAGCTGTCTTCACTGGAGATGGTGAAGCTGGGGCCGCCGATCCTGAATTCACGGGCAATCCGGCTGGCAACGATGTTCCCCAGGCTGCCCATGGTCCGGTTGGCATTCAGGGCAGGGGAGATACTGTCACGCAGTCGGGCGGTCCAGTCAGCCAGTTCTGTCTCGCTCAGCTGTTTACCCAGCTTGACCGCCCACCCTTTGGCCTGTTGCGGCATGGGCCAGCGCAGGGAAAATCCGGTACTGTTCAGGTCATAGGCTATGCCGATCAAGGTGCCGGTGCGCAGGTTGTCCTGTTGATCCAGACCGGCATCCTGCAGGGCATTGGCAGCGGTCTGCAGCATCAGCAGTTGCTGGGGCTGCATCTCCTCCATCTCTTTAGGGGGGATACGGAAACGGTTGGGGCTGACCTTCAGTTCACCCAGGTACCAGCCGTTGTAGCTGCTGCTGTCCAATCCCTGCTGTTTGAACCAGGACCGCTCTTGGACAGACCACCACTGTTTGGGGACAGTTGGCTGCTGGTCATTATGGTCGGACAAAAGTCGCTGCTGCACAGCCTGCAGCCCCTGCCAGGGGCCAAAGGAGGCATCAAGGCCGACGATGGCGATCGGTACGGCTGTTTGCCCTTCGACGCTGGGTTCGACTCCGCTCACCCTGCAGCTCAGGGCGCAGTTTACATTTTGGTTGGTGAGCGGAGTCGAACCAAGCCATTCCTCCAGCAGCAGGTGAGCGTTGATACCTCCAAAGCCAAAGGCGCTGATGGCAGCCCGACGGGGTGTGCGGTCATCCCGGCGTTGCCACGGCTCTGACGTTGTCAGAACCCGGAACGGGCTCTGCTCAAGCTGCATACCTGGCTGTGGCCTGCTGAAACCGGCTGTGGGGGGCAGGGTGTTATGTTGCAGGGCCAGCAGCACCTTGGCCAGTGCGGCACTGCCGGCAGCGGTCAGCAGGTGGCCGATGTTGGACTTGACCGAGCCGATCACGCACTGCTGCTTGGGCTCTGTTCCGTTCCAGAGTTCCTTCAGGCTGGCCACTTCAACAGCATCACCCACCGGGGTTCCGGTGGCGTGGCATTCGATCAGGTCCACATCCTGTGGCTGCCAGCCGGCCTGTTGATAGGCAGCCCGCATGGCCCGCAACTGCCCCTCGGATGAGGGGGCAAGCAGACTGCCGCCGATATCGTTGGAAAGCCCGATGCTGCGGATGATGCCGTAGATCCGGTCACCCTGTGCCACGGCATCGCTGGTGCGCTTGAGCACGAAGATACCGGCCCCTTCGCCGGTTAAAAGGCCATCACCCTGGGCGTCAAACGGTGCAGAAACACCCCGCTTGGACAGGGCGCGCAACTGACAGAATCCCATCTGGGTGTAGAGCGGGTCAGGCCTGGAGAGACCGCCGGCCAGCATGGCATCGCAGCGGCCGGCAAACAGCTCATCCATGGCCAGCTTGATGGCGTAGAGCGAGGAGGCGCAGGCAGCATCCAGGGTATTGGTCACTCCGCCAAGACCCAGTTGCTGAGCCAGCAGGCCGGCCGGGAGGCCGGCCACATATCTATTTAATGGTGACGTGGGGATCGGTTCAGATGCCTGACCAACCACCTGCTCTTCAAAGCTGCGTCCCAGCCAGTTACGGGCCAGGATTGAGGAGGTCTCGGACGGCAGGGTTAGGTTGCCGATGATCACGCCGATCCGGGAGCGGTCAAGGCTTTCGGTTTTTGCATCGTCCATGGCACGTCTGGCAGCAGTTACCAGTACGTGGAACAGAGGATCCATCCCGTCCAGTTCAGGCAGATTGGGGGTCTCAGCCAGGAAGCAGCCTTTGGTGGAGTAGACATGGTCAGGCTTGCCCACCTCCGGGTCATAGACCTGGTGCGTTTCCACCTGCCAGCGTTCGGCCGGCACCTCACGCACCGCAGTGCGTCCCTCCCTGATCAGATCCCAGTACTGGGCCAGTTCCGGCGCATCAGGAAACAGGCCGCCGATCCCGACTATGGCTATGCTGCTTTTCACATCATCCATCAGGCAACAGCCACGCCTGCATCCGATGCCTGGGGCAGCTGGTTACGCTTGAATGCCTGGGCCAGGCTGGTGTCAATCACACACTCATATCCTTCCAGCCGGGCAATCAGCTTGCCGCTGGTGCGCTCTACAAACTCGATATCCGCAACTGCGCTGTGGCTCTGCGCATTGGTTACCCGGATCATGACTAAAGCCCCCAGTCAAAGAAGCTGATCAGCTCCACTTCGGCTTCGCGGCGGCTGTGGCCGTGCAA
>CAZOTC010000165.1:0-6247 GCA_964582605.1 uncultured Geobacter sp.
AGGGGAGATACAGCAGATCAGCCATCTGCAGATCAATGTCGCCACCAGCTTCGTATCCTATATTCAACCGGCAGGGGGATGCGCTGTAGATGGTCATACGCCCGGGATCAGCCTCATCATCCCAGTCGCTATCAATCAGTTTTCCGCCGGTATCCTGCTCGGTAAAGGTGCTCATAAATCCGGCGGTAACCGCAAGACGAGAGAACTTCTTGCGCAGTTCAAAACCACCCCATATCGAATTAACCGGAAACTCCAAACGGCTGAGCGGCACCTGGCCGGGTGGAAACGGGTTCCCGAATTCGTAGGAGGTATGACTGTTAAAAAGGCTCTTCTGTTTCAGGGAAAATTCCCAGCTCGGCTCAGGCAGTTCAGCTGCCGCTGCAGCACCTGCCGACACAACACAGGTCCAAAGAAGGATCAGGCACAGCACCGGCACCAGGAAGCGCCTTAGGTTTCGCCGTTCTCCGGCGTCTCGGCCTGCTCTCTTCAGCAGGGCAAATCCGGTATTCATGGATTAAACCCTGTTATCCGCTGACAGTTTTTACCGGCATCATAGTTTGCCGGGTTAAAGAAGAGTACACTGGCACTGTCTGAAGGGCTTACCGTCTTGTAAGCACCGTATTGATCCGGCTTGCCCCAGTCGGGAAAGACCAGCTTCTGCAGCACCGGGTCGGTCTTTGCCGCATCGGCATTAATGATCCTGCGGACATGGGAAAGATGCTTGCGATACCATCCCAAAAACGGCCGGTAGGCAGGTCCGGCAAAGTGACTGTCCACAATCAGAGGAGTGTTGTCATTCAACGGATCATCAGCTGAGGCGTAGTCACCAAAATCTCCACCGACCCTGTCTCCTGCCATGCCAAAGTTATTGCCGTCCCCTTCCTGATAATAGGCCTTGTCATTCCTGATATCGCCCCAGACCTTGCCGGTCCAGACCACCACATGCACAACCGTATTGAAAGAGATGTCGGTATCTGTCGTTTTTTTCGTATCCGGCAGGATATAGAGCAGATCACCAGGTTTGAGATACGCTTGAAGATTCGACAGGTTCCGGTAATTGATATCAAGCAGGATGCCGCCGCCTTTGCCCCTGATACCGGTACTCTCCTGCAGATACTCGCCATTACAGGCCTGGGTGCCGACTCCGGTGGGTAACGGCACATCATTGGACACAACACCAAAGGAGAAGTTGTAGACCCAGGAGGTAAAGTCCGAACAATCAAGCCCTTTCCACTGTACCTGTGACGGGTCAATGCAGTTTGCGGCGGTATCCGGACAGCCTGCCGGAATATCACTGATAATCTGGGCGCCGCCCGGACGCCGCGCCGGTGAACAGGTCTGGCTATAGATAGTTGTTCCTTCAGTGCGGCTGTATCGGCCATTTGAGATTCTGAAGACAGGAGCAGGCTGTTTTGCATCATCAGGCGGGAGCCAGAGCGGGATATGATGATGACAGTAGTTGAGCCCCTGATCAATCCAGTAATCGAGAGCTGCCACCAGCCGTTGCTGTCGCCAGGTTATCTCGTCCATTCCCGGCACCTGCATACTGGTGCCGACCAATGCAAGGGATTTCGGCTTAGGCCCGTATGGCGGATCAATAGCGCCATCACGCCAGTTGGCCTCGGCAGATTCATCCAGCGCGTAACGCACCGGAAAGTCACCGGTCAGGGTTGGGCCGCCCTGATTATCGCTGCTGCAGCCTGCCAGGATCGGAAGCAGAAAGAAAACAAGCATGATACGGGTCATTGTACGCTCCTTATTCGAATAGCTTTATCGCTTCAACAACGATGCAAGCGATATGGTTTGCTGAGCAAGATCCGATTGCAGTGGCGGCAGCGTAGCGGCAAAGTTGGTTACCGCCTTACCCTGCCGGTGATATACAGTTCACGCATCCGTTTGGCGGCAAGCTCCGGGTTTTAAACCTCTTCCCGTCGCTCATAACCGACCTGTGCCTGCCAAAGCTTGAAAGGAGCAGTCAGTAGCCTGTTGCTGGATGGTCTGCAGCAACTGCAGCAGCAGCTTCTGATCAACCGTGACCGGCTGGGCAGCAGCTGCAGTGCCGTACAGCACTAGAGCTGCCAGGGTAATCACGTTACTGCCTGCCTGCATGGACACGCCTCATTTCCCTTCTGTTACTCAAGGTCATGATGAATCCAGTTAAAACCATAGATCAGCGCCGGTATCAGGGCGCCGGCATGTCTGCTGCCCAGGAACGGGATATAGTGGAAGAAAGGATAGAGCTCGACATTCGACTTGTTCTTCCAGGCCTTGTAGGCAACGGAGGAGTTGCCGTAGGGCACGAGATCGTCCCAGTAGAAATGGATAAAACGCAGCTTCGTGCTGTCGTTTGGTGTCCATCCGTACACAGCGTCATTGATCAGCAGTTTTTCATACACGCTGCTGCCGGTATCCTTAAGTCCCTCGATGAACCCCGGCGTCAGAATACTGCTGGGGCCTTTGTAGTTGCTGACCAGCCGCATGTAGCTGCTGATCGCTTCGCCGCTGTAATCACCATTCAGCTTTATCCTCAGATTGGGATTAAAATCCTCTTCAACACCGGTCTGCGGATTTTTCACCTTCACCGTGACAACGGCATTTTCAAACTTCATGATGCTGACGGTAGAGCCGTAGGCAGCGCCGAAGCCGTCAACCACGTACGGCAGGAAGTACGGAGCAGAAAAGGAGCTGTCTGCGGTCAGCATCAGGTTGCGCATGGTGTCGGACAGTGAATGGGGGCCATCCAGGGGAGCCACCTTTTTAAGGGTATACTCCTTGTGGTTCTGCTGCACATCCTGTGCGGTCACTACCGTGGCATAGCCGCCTTCGGAATAGCCCATCAGGTTAAGCTCACCGTTCCAGCTGCCTTTCCAGCTGCCTGACGCTGCGAGATTAGCGAGATGTTCCCGCGCTGCCTGCATCATGGAGGTTACCACCGGCCCCAGCGTCTTGGTGCAGTAAGGATGTACGTCATGGTTGTCACCCAGTCCCGGATAGTCGGCTACCACGGTGATATACCCGGAGGCCCCCAGGGCAAGAGCCAGAGGGATCGTCAGCTCGTTGTCAAACAGAAGCCCCTGACTGTGCATGCTGGGTGACTGGCTGCGCAGCACCTGGGTCGGATGCTGATACGCAAACATCGGATAGGCCTGTTGCGGATGATTACGGTTGTTCGGCACAACCAGCAATCCGGTCAGATTCTGATAACCGGCCCCCTTGTAGGTAATCTTGTAGGTGGTGACATCATACAGCAGATAAGGATAGATGGTATCGTAGAACAGTTTCCAGAGGTTCTCAAGAATACCGCTGTCCTGGGTAATACTGTTTTTGATCTCGGCATTCTGGATCTGCTGCAGGGCATGGGTGCGAAGATCAGATGCAGTGACTGCGGCAAGCGAGCTGCCCAGGGCATCACTTAACGGCTCTGTTGTCCGGGTGTTGAGAAAAACCGATTTCAGACTGCTCTGGGTATGGGTGCCGATCTGTTGTGCAGAGACAAGGGCTGGCTCCACAGGTGCAGGAGACGGCGAAGACGAGTCTCTGCCGCAGGCGGACAGGACAACCAGCAGAAGCAGTGTCTGGAACCAAATGACGATTCGTTTCATGGCGGTACTCCTTTATGGTTTTGATTATCGAATTTCAAAACAGAACAACAACACATCGTTATTTCAAACATTTGAAAGTATCAGAGTGCCAACAGGAGAAGTTTATTCAGACTTCAGCCACTTCTGTTTGATCCGCTCCAGCTCGCCGCTCTTGCGCATCGTATCCAGTGCCTTGTTAATCCGTTTGGCCATCTCGGCATCATTCTTTCGGAATGCCACGGCGTACCGTTCCTGTTGATCAAGATCAATGACCCTGCCGGTAACCTGTCCACCGGTCAGCCAGCGATCAATCATCGTCCGGTCGTACACCACCGCATCAAGCTGACCAGCCGCAAACATGGCGGCAAGGTCCGATGCCACCTCAAGTTTCCTGACCGTAGAGCCGGGAAAGCGGATCAGGTAGGTCTCACCGGTGGAGCCTGATTTGACGCCGACAGTACGTCCCTTGAGATCTTCAACGCTGTGGGCCGTATTGCCGGGAGGCAGCAGCAACGCCAGCGGACTCTCATGGTAGCTGTCCGAGAAGCCGACGATCCGCTTGCGTTCATCGGTAACACTGATGCCGCTGACGGCCACGTCGGTCAGCTCCTTCTCAAGGGAAAGAAACAGGTGGTTGAACGAGGTGGGCCGGAACGAGACCTGATGATCCATCTCACGGCCAAGGGCCTGCATGATCTCGACATCCATGCCGCTCAATTTCCCCTCACGGTTCTCAAAGGCAAGCGGCGGCGTGGAGGATTCAACGGCAACCCGCAGGATCGGCCGCGTATCAATGATTCTGACGGCAAAGAGCAGCAGCACCGTCACAACCAAAGCGCCACTCAAGACCAGGTATTTCTTGCTTACCCGCACCCCGGTCAGCAGTCCGGCACGGGCATCGAGCATGGCCAGTACCGGAAGCCCCAGCAGCGTCAGTCCCATGGAAAGCAGCGCATCCAGCGGTTTGCCGGCTGCCATGCCGTAGATGATATAGAGAGCACCGCCGATGGCGATCAACGGGGTCAGCGGGTAGAGCGGCACCCGGTAGCTGCGCGCCGCCTCCGGCATGCGCTTGCGGGCGATGATCACCGCAATAAAACTGAGCAGGTAGAAGACCCAGACCGACAGCATGGCCAGATCGGTCAGCCGGTCGGCATTGAACAGCTGCAGATAGATGAAAGAGAGCAGCACAATCATGACGGCGGCATTGACCGGGGTCTTGCTGTCTTCTTCGATCTTGCCCAGGGCCGTTGATCCGGGCAGTTGCCGCCGTTCACTCATGGTCAGCACTACCCGCGAAATAGCCATCACATAACCGTTCAGTCCCCCCAGGATGGAGATCATGATCCCCACCGAGATGATGTTGCCGCCGTAGAGGCCGAACAGGCGCTGGGCCGCAATGGACGAGGCATCGTGGCCCAGGGCCACCATCTCGGCCGGTGACAGCACCATGATCATGGAAACGTTGATCACCAGATAGAGCACCGACAGGAATGCCAGACCGCCAATGATCGCCCGGGGCAGAATCTTGCCGGGGTTCTTGATCTCCCCGGCCACCGAGGCAACCTGTGCCCAGCCGTCGTAGGCGAACAGGGTGGCTATGATTGCAACTGAGAAGGGACCGACAACAGAGGCGCCGGTTGACATGTTCAAAACAGCGCCGTTCCCCTTCCAGATACCGAAGATCGTGAGCAGCGCAATCGGTACCAGCTTGCAGAATGTGGCAACCACCTGCAGATAGCCTGCCTGCTTGACACCGACACTGTTTACAAACAGTACAAAGGCCATCACCGCAAAGCCGACGGCCGGTGCGTAGTGGCCGGGCAGATTAAACAGCAGACAGAACACCGAGCTGAAATAACCGCCCAGGGCGCCGATGGTGGCCGGCCCGAAGATAACGGTGATCATCCAGCCGTACAGGTAGGAGGTCTTGCGTCCGTAAATTTCCTCAAGGTACACATAGACACCGCCGGTACGGGGAAACATTACCCCTAGTTCACACAGGGTCAGTCCGCCTGCCATGCTCAACACTGCGCCGATCAGCCAGGCACAAAGTGCGGTGGTCGAGTTTCCGGCTGCCGCCATGACCGCTGCCGGCTTCATGAACGCCCCTGCCCCCAGCACCATCCCCACCACGATCGACAGGGCGCTGATCAGCCCCATCTCAGCCTTTAATCCTGTTGTTTCATTTTCTTTCCGGGTTTCCACATGTTCCTCCTGGCGGCTTACCGGCAGCACGTTCATCGCTGCTGGAAAAACACGAAATCACTTCGGCATCTTGAACCAGATTGCACGATCCGGGATGATGTCGTTATTGCCGGGCCCGTGGGTTGTTTTCGGGTTGACGTACGCCCGATAACCGATGGTTACCGGATCAGTCAGGTGTGCTGAGCACTCTTTCACGCTGTAGCCGATGGAATTGAGCGACGAAATAAACTGATCCGCCCTGGTATCCCCGGAAGCGCTGGTGACATAGGGCGTGCTGTCACTGCAGGCCATCAGCTGCAGCAACACAATCGGCCCCAGAATGGGAAAAAGTGCTGCCCGTAACCACGTCAACATCTCATTCTTCATGAGACACTCCATTCTTCGGTTACTGGCTGAACGCCAGAAACGGTGAAACAAACAGCAGGATGCCGGCGGCGATGATGATATACAGCGCCGCC
>CAZOTC010000166.1:0-6219 GCA_964582605.1 uncultured Geobacter sp.
TACAATGTCATCTCCGCCTTCATCAAATCAATGCGCGGCAGCGATCCTGACGCAGCCCTGTACTGGCTGGCACGGATGCTGGAGTCTGGTGAGGACCCGCTCTTTATCCTGCGGCGGATGATCATCCTGGCCTCGGAGGATATCGGCAACGCCGACCCCCGCGCCCTGCAGATGGCGGTGGCAGCGTTGCAGGCCTTCCAGATGGTGGGGATGCCCGAAGGCCGCATCATTCTGGGGCAGGCGGTCACCTACCTGGCAACCGCCCCCAAATCGAACGCCTCCTATGCCGGAATCAACGCCGCTCTGGCAGAGGTCAGAAAAACAGGTGCCCTTGAAGTGCCGCTGCATATCCGCAACGCCCCCACCAACCTGATGAAACAGGAAGGGTACGGCAACGGCTACCGCTATGCCCATGATTTTGCAGCCGGTTATGTACAGCAGGAGTACCTTCCGGACAAGCTTACAGGGCAAAAGTATTACACCCCGAAGGGGCACGGCTATGAGAAAAACATCCTTGAACGGATGGAGTGGTTGAAAAGAGCCGGCAAAAAAGAATAGACCAATCGGACGGGGAGGGATACATGAGTGTTCGCAACATGCAGGGAAATCCGCACATCTGGGAGCAATTGGGCTGGGAGGATATGAGCGCTACAGAGCAGCAACTCTGGAGCGCACTGGGATGGAGTCAGGACCGCTGGGATGACAACAATGCACCGGCAAGCTCTGACAAGGAATGGAGCGACCTGAGCCAGCAGGAGCAGTTTGCAGCCCGTGGCCTCGGCTTTAATGAGCAACTTTGGAATGGCACAGAAGATCAATAAATCCGATCCAGGAGGAACCCATGTCAAGACGGATGAAGATTTGCATCAATACCGGCGGTGGTGACGCGCCTGGACTGAACGCCGTTATCGAGGCGGTAACCATGGCTGCCTATAACCGGCAGTGGGAGGTCTACGGCATCAAATCGGGCTACGCCGGATTGCTGAACACCGATGAGATTATCCGGCTGACCCCTGAAAAGGTGGACGGCATTGCCAGCATCGGCGGCACCATCCTGGGTACCACCAACAAAGGCAATCCGTTTATGATGCCGGTCTGCAATGAAGTAGGAGATACGATCCAGCGTGATCTATCAGACCGTGTATTGGAGAACTTCCGCAGACTCCGTTTTGATGCCCTGGTGGCTGTGGGTGGTGACGGCAGCTTGGAGATCGCGCACCGTTTTGCGGAAAAAGGGATGCCGGTGGTGGGGGTACCCAAGACCATCGACAACGACATGGGCGGCACGGTGATCACCTTTGGCTTTGATACGGCGGTCAACATCGCCACCGAAGCAATCGACCGTCTGCACTCCACCGCCAAATCACATGACCGGGTCATGGTAGTTGAGGTAATGGGACGTAATGCCGGATTTATTGCCCTGAACAGCGGCATCTCCGGCAATGCGGATGTGATCTTGATCCCGGAAATCCCCTTTGATCTGGATATTGTCTGTGACAAATTGATGGAAAACGAATTGAACGGTCGCAAGTATGCCATTGTCGTGGCGGCAGAAGGGGCGGTGCCCAAGGATGGAGAGGCGATCGCCAAGGGGGCCGGTGAAGCAGGCCGTCAGCATGTCGTACTGGGCGGTATCGCTGAGTATGTGGCTAAAGAGATTTCCAAACGCACCGGCAAGGACTCCCGCTCCATGGTGCTGGGGCATCTGCAGAGAGGCGGCTCCCCCACCACCTTTGACCGACTGCTTTCCCTGCGTTTTGGTGCCGCAGCGGTACGGGCAATTGAAATGGGAAAATTTGACCACATGGTTGCCCTGAAATCTCCGGATATAGCCTTGGTCCCCTTGGCCGAGGCCCTGGGGGTGGAAAAGAGGGTCAGCACTGACGGCGACACCGTACTGACCGCCCGTGACATCGGTATCTGCTTCGGAGACTGACACATCTACACAGCGACAACATCTCGTTTTTATCAGCTTAATACACATTCAGGAGATCCCATGAGACGACTTGCCATACTGACCAGCGGCGGCGACTGTTCCGGCATGAATGCAACCATCAGAGCAGCAGCGCGCACCGCCATAGCCAATGAGGTGGAGATGATCGGCTATCGTAAGGGATATGCCGGTCTGTTGAAAAACGACTTCATCGTGCTGGACTCGCTGGCGGTCTCCGGAACCCTGCAGCGGGGAGGTACGTTCCTGCAGTCAGCACGTTCACAGGAGTTCCGCACTGAAGAAGGACGCAAAAAAGCACTGGACAACCTGCTGAAAGAACGGGTGGAAGGCCTGATTGTGGTGGGCGGTGACGGTTCCTTGTCGGGTGCCCTGGCGCTGGACAAAATGGGGTTCCCGACAATCGGTATCCCGGCCAGCATTGATAATGATATCGCCTACACCGATATGGCACTGGGGGTTGATACGGCACTGAACAATATCATCTATGCGGTCGACTGCATAAAGGATACCGCTTCATCCCATGATCGGGCCTTTATTGTAGAGGTAATGGGACGTAACTCCGGCTATCTGGCCTCAACCGCCGCCATTGCAACCGGTGCAGAGTTTGCCATTGTGCCGGAAGCGGATCTGGACCTGACCGATATGTGCCATCAACTGCGCCGCCGCTACGAAGAGGGGCGTACCAACGCCCTGATCATTATGGCAGAAGGGGCCGGTCATGCCCAATCCATTGCCGATGGCATCAAGGACGCGGTCGGGTTTGAGACCCGCGTGACCGTGCTGGGGCATTACCAGCGGGGAGGAGCCCCTACGGTGTTTGACCGTCTGCTGGGCAGCCGTTTCGGCAGGAAATCGGTTGAACTGCTGCTGTCCGGTACCAAAGGTGTTATGGTCGGTCTTTCTGCCAACTCACTGACCACCACTCTGCTGGAGATGGCGGTCAAGGGCGGTCAGAAGAAGCTGAATGAAGATCTGCTGCGCATGGCCGATATTCTGGTCATCTAGCATGAGACGTCCCCGTCGGCTTTTCAGAACACGGACCGCCAAGGAAGGCTTACCTCCGGGCAGCCTGATCCATATCGGTGAGGCCCCCCACGATACGGTCAGTATTTCTGTCTTCAGCTATGGCGAGCAGGGGGTACAGGAAACCTGTTCCGAGTCACTGGGGTCCGATCCTCCACAGCCAGGCCAGAACCGTGTGCTTTGGATAGATGTGGAAGGTGTCCATCAGGTAGAAACCATCCGTAGTCTGGGTGAGCAGTACAATCTTCATCCGTTGGTATTGGAAGACATCGTCAACACGGTTCAACGCCCCAAGGTGGAAGATTATGATGAATACCTGTTTGTGGTGGTCAAGATCCTGATGCCCCTGCCTGATGGTGATTTTGCAGCAGAGCAACTGAGTCTGGTACTGGGCAAGGGGTATGTACTGACCTTTCAGGAAGGAATCCGGGGTGACGCCTTTGCTGCTGTGCGAGATCGGATCCGTTCAGGAAAAGGAAAAATCAGGAATCTGGGGGCCGATTATCTGGCCTACACCCTGCTGGATGCAGTCATAGACCGCTATTTCACGGTACTTGAACAGTTTGGGGAACGGTTGATCTCCATAGAAGAAGATATTGCCCTGCATCCCCATCCGCGTACACTGGTGCTGCTGAACGATCTGAAAAAAGAGGTCATTTACCTGCGCAAATCGATCTGGCCCCTGCGTGAAGTCCTGTCATTCCTTGAGCGTGACGACACTGAACTGATCAGCGATGCAACCCGACTCTTCCTTCGCGATGTACACGACCATGCCGTACAGACCATTGATACGGTTGAAACTTTTCGTGATCTGCTCTCCGGCATGCTTGACCTCTACCTCTCAAGCATCAGTAACCGTACCAACGAGATCATGAAATTCCTGACCATTATCGGAACGATCTTTATTCCACTGACCTTTGTCGTTGGTTTGTACGGTATGAATTTCAAATACATGCCGGAACTGGAATGGCATTACGGTTATTTTGTCGTGTTGCTTTTGATGGCACTGATGACATCAGGGATGGTCCTCTATTTCAAGCGCCGCAAATGGCTCTGATTCTTTCACCGTCATGCCGGTAACCATTACCCATAAGGTTGTATCCGCAATCCGGCAGTTTGGCCTGTGCCAATGCAACGATTGCATTATTGCCGGTATTTCAGGCGGTGCCGACTCGGTAGCCCTGCTGGATCTGCTTGCCAACCTGCCCGGCTTTCCCCTCAGACTGGTGATTGCCCATCTGAACCATCAGCTGCGCGGTGAAGAGAGTGATGGTGATGAACAGTTTGTCAATAAGCTGGCAGAGAGCTACGATCTTCCCTGCGAAGTCCGCCGCGTTGATGTCAGACAGCTTGCCGGACAACAGCGAATGCCCCTTGAAGAGGCAGGCCGTAAAGCACGGTACGATTTTTTTGAGGAACTGCGTCAGAAGTATCATGCCACGGCAGTTGCAGTCGGTCACCATGCTGATGATCAGGCCGAGACGTTTCTGCTCCGCCTGCTGCGCGGTGCAGGTATCACGGGACTGGCCGCCATGTCACCGATCAATCAGTCCCGGGTCATCCGCCCGTTGCTCGCGATATCCCGTCGGGAGTTACGGCAGCACCTGGACCTGAAACAGCTCCGGTTCCGCGAGGACAGCAGCAACACGGACCACAGCTATCTTCGCAACCGGATACGACATGATCTGCTACCACGCTTACAGGAATACACCCCTGACATCTCTCAACGGCTAGCAACAACGGCCTGCCTGCTGCGGGAAGACGAAGCCCTGCTGAGCTATTACACAGCTGTCGCCTTCAGCGAGGGAAGCCGTTGTGGCACCGGCTGGACAGCCCTATCCCTGGACTATCTACGGCAGCAGCAGCGTCCGCTCAGGCTGCGGCTGTATCGTACAGCGATTGAAACCGTCCTTGGCAACCTCCGCCGTTTTGAACTGAAACACCATCAGATGCTTGAACAGCTGTTTCTGAACGGTGCATCCGGCAGAAGCCTGAACCTGCCCCGTAATCTGGCGGCACTAATCACCGCAGATCACCTGCTTTTTGCAGACAGGGAGCGGCTGAAGCCCCCCTCCCCCTGCTGCTGCAGCATACCGGGACTCGGCAGGTTTGTACTTGGCAACGGCCTTACGCTTGCTGTAGAGCAGGTGCCGCCACCCCTTTCTTGGGGCGAGCTGCCGGGATGGATCACCTATGTTGATCCGGTCCGGGCACCATTTCCCTGGCAGGTTCGCCCGGTCATTGCCGGTGAGCGTTTGCAGCTGCTTGGCATGCAGGGTAGCCGTTCTGTGCAGGACATACTGACCGACCTGAAGTTTCCCCGGCACCTGCGCAACTCGTTACCACTTGTCAGTTGTGGTGATATTGCCCTCTGGCTGGCGGGCGTCCGTCGTACCCGATACGCACTGGTAAGCCCGGACCAGCGCGACGCTATCAGGATTTCTCTCTACGGACGGGAACAGCTGCCGCTCTTCCCCTGACCGGTCGGCTCCGAATTCTTAAAAGGCTTGTCTGACAGCCATAAAATATGCTAATTTTTTTAAATTTGAGCCTGTCCGGCAGAGCTCTCAGCCCTGATCTTGGAGGATTATCTCTTGAACCAGTTTTATAAGAATCTGGCCCTGTGGCTGGTTATCAGCCTGATGATGATCATGCTGTTCAACATGTTTCAAAAGCCCCGTACGGTTGAAGACCGGCTCAGCTTCAGCGAGTTCATGACCCACGTCGATGAAAACCGGATCAAATCGGTAACGCTGCAGGGTAACGACCTGATTGGTAAGTATCTTGACAAGGACGGCAAGGAAAAGGCTTTCCGCAGTTACAAACCGACCTTTGATGCCGATCTGACCGAAAAGCTGCTGGAAAAGAAGATCCCCATCCAGGCCAAACCTGAGGAAGAGCGTTTCTCCTGGTTTTCGATCTTCATTTCCTGGTTCCCGTTACTGCTGCTGGTCGGTATCTGGATCTTCTTTATGAGGCAGATGCAGATGGGGGGCGGTAAGGCCATGTCCTTTGGTAAAAGTCGGGCAAAACTGCTGACCGAGGCCCAGGGAAAGATCACCTTTGAAGATGTTGCAGGGATTGAAGAAGCCAAGGAAGAGCTTGAGGAGATCATCGCCTTTCTGAAGGAGCCCAAAAAGTTCACTGCCTTGGGAGGCAAGATCCCCAAAGGTGTCCTATTGGTAGGACCTCCAGGAACCGGCAAGACGCTGCTGGCCCGTGCGGAGGCGGGCGAGGCCGGG
>CAZOTC010000167.1:0-6216 GCA_964582605.1 uncultured Geobacter sp.
ATGCTCCTTTATGGAGATGCCGGCACCGGCAAAGGAGAGCCTGTTCCGGGCAGTATCGATGCAACAAAGTCCGATATCAAGCCCGGCATCCACCAGACTGTCTTCATCCTGACGCAATCGGAGGGTCTCCTGCAGCAGCCGGTTTGTCTCCTGCAGGATGCGGCAGGGGTCGTCAGCACAGCGGGTATCGACAATGTGATTCAGCACCGAGTTGACGGTCATGGTCATGAAGGCACCGGGCACCCCATGGCCGGTGCAGTCCAGCACCGCCACCAGCAGGCCTCCGTCTGCCGACTCCCGTACCCAGTACAGATCTCCACCCACAATATCACAGGGACGATACAGCACACACCATTCTGAAAAGATCCGGTCAAGGTGTCGGGAATCAGGTAGAATCGAAGCCTGGATCACCCGGGCATACATCAGGCTTTCCATGATCCTGGCCTGCGATGACTCAAGCTGCTGATTGGCACTGGTCAGCTCTGCGGTTCGTTGCTGCACCCGCTCTTCCAGGTGGGCGGTATGGTCCCGGACCGTTGCTGCCATAGTGTTGAAGGTTTCTGTCAACACGCCGATTTCATCATGGCGAGCAACCTTCAGAGAGACATCGTAATTGCCGTGCGCCAGCTGTTCGGATGCGCCGGTCAGCATCTGCAACGGCTGCAGCACCAGACGGTTCATCAGGAAGCCTATCACCATGATTACAATCAGTAGCGAGAACAGGCTGGCCAGGATAATCGGCAGGAAGACACCGGGACGCATGGCATGGGAGACATCAACCAGGGCGATGGTGTACCAGCCGATTTCATGCATGTAGGTAGCAGCCGCAACAAGCGAACGACCATGCATTTTGATCGGGAAAGCGGTTACTTTCTGGCGTTCATTTGAAAGGGCTTCAAAGGTCTGTTTCAGCTGTAGCTGTTCGTCCTGAGTGGCAAGCAGGCTGTAGATGGTGGCCTTTTTATCCCGATTCTGCTCCAAGGCATTCTGCTCAACCAGTGTGCGATCCTGATGGGCCTGGATGATCCCCTGACGATCAACCAGAATCGCCGATATTCCCGGTTCACCGGACTGCACGATACCGTTCAGAAAATCAGTCAGATCGATCCCGGTTCCACCGATGCCGATCTTGTTTCCCTGTTCATCACGGATAATCACATTGATCCAGACCTTGGTCTGTTTGATCAATGCATCATAATTCAGGTTCAGCTCAAAACTGTCCACCCGCTTCAGTGTGTTAAAAAACCAGGAATCAAGCGGGTTATCCTGATCCAGGTATGACATCCGCGGCTGCCCGGGCAGGGCGGTTCGGTCGGCATTGAAATAGCTGTTATCAGCAGAACGGGCAATGAAGTAACTCTGATCACGGAAAAACCTGCGGTAACTCTCAAGCTGCTGCAGGGCTGCCTTTTTTCTGCCTTGATCATCACCCGGTGCCACCCAGTTTCTGACCACCTCGTCATCAGCCAGTTTGAGCGAAAGCGCCAGTTCCCGGTCTATAATCGAGAGGATCTTGTTCCGGTCATGCAGCGCCTGCCGTGTGGCAACCTGCAGGGCAAATTCATTAATAATCCGTTGAGACACCCCTGAAAAAAAGAACAGCACAGCGGTCGCAGCGATCAGAAAGACCGTTGAGATGATCAGGATGAACTTACCTCTGAGCGTCAGTCGTCGCATCAATCACGCATCTTTCAACGGTTTCAGTAGTTCTGCTCCATCTGCCAGATCAGTTGCTGGGCCAGCTTGCGGCTAGCCACAGTCAGGGCTGCATCCTCACTGCTGCGCTGCAGCTCAACCGTGGCTGAGACCGGGTAATCCTGCCAGGCAGACAGGCTTCCTTTCCAAAGCGGCTTTGCTGTAGTTGCGTCACCCCGCTTGCGTACCGTGATATCAGCTGTGATGGTCAGCCGGTATTCCATGGCGGTATCAGCTGCAGAATAGCTGACCACGCTATTGCTGTAGCCGATCAGTACTCCTTCCAGAACCAGATCGCCCTGATCCGGTGCAGCAGCCGGCATGATGTTGCGCTGTTCGGCAAACTGTTCAAAGACGGCCCGCTTCAGAGCTACCGAGGCATTGGCATAGACCGTTACATTTTTGAAATACGGCACCCAGACGGTCTGTCCAGCTGTCAGCCTGCTGCCGCTGTCTGCCGTAAAACGGTAGCCGCAGCCAGCCAGCAAGAGCACCAGCAGCAGACCTCCCAGCGCCTTATATATCCTGAACCTAGCCGACAACGATGTTCACCAGCTTGCCCGGCACGTAGATCACCTTGCGTACCTGCAGGCCATCGGTAAAGACCTTGACCTTGTCATCGGCCAGTGCCATCTGCTTGATACTCTCTTCATCAAGCCCCACAGCCACCGACAGCTTGGAACGCAGCTTGCCGTTGACCTGCACCACCACCAGCAGTTCCTCATCCACCACCGCTTCGCTGTCCCAGGCAGGCCAGGCTGTTGCGGAAAGTGGCGTGGTATGCCCCAGCAGCTGCCAGAGCTCTTCCGTAATATGCGGCACAAACGGTGCCAGCATGACCACAACCAGCTCCAGCGCCTCCTTCATGACCGCTACAGCCTGGGGTGTATTCAGACGGGCCCCCTGCAGCGTATTCATCAGCTCCATGACCGCAGCAATGGCGGTATTGAAGTGGAACCGCTCGTCAATATCCTCGGTCACTTTCTTGAGGGTCTTGTGAACAGCACGCCGCAGGCTGCGCTCCTCATCACTCAGTGCCGATGGTTCAAGCGCAGGAGCCGCAGATGCGGCCTCAAGCTGCTCGTGAACCAGTTTCCAGACCCGGTTCAGGAAGCGGTAGCAGCCGTCAACCCCCTGCTCGTTCCAGTCCAGATCCTTTTCCGGCGGTGCGGCAAACAGGGAGAACAGACGGGCAGTATCAGCGCCGTAACGCTTGATCAGGGCATCCGGGTCAACCACGTTCCCCTTGGACTTGCTCATCTTGGCGCCGTCCTTGATCACCATCCCCTGAGTCAGCAGATTGGTGAACGGCTCATCCACATCCACATAGCCCAGATCGCGCATGACCTTGGTGAAAAAGCGTGCATACAACAAGTGCAGCACGGCATGTTCAATCCCACCGATATACTGGTCTACCGACATCCAGTACTGGGCGCGGGCCTTGTCCAGCATGCCCCCCTCAAAGTCCGGGCAGCAGTAGCGCAGGAAGTACCATGAAGACTCCACAAAGGTGTCCATGGTGTCGGTTTCACGTCGGGCCGGCTTGCCGCAAAGCGGGCAATCCACCTTGGTGAAGCTCTCCAGAGTTGCCAGGGGAGAACCGCCTTCGCCGGTAAAATGGACGTCACGGGGCAGAACCACCGGTAGATCCTTGTCCGGTACCGGCACCACGCCACAGCAGTCGCAGTAGATGATCGGGATGGGTGAACCCCAGTAACGCTGGCGGGATACACCCCAGTCACGCAGACGGAAGTTGACGGTCTTTTTGCCCTTGCCCTGCCCTTCCAGCCAGGTGGCAATGGCATCTTTGGCCGCGTCGCTCCGCTGGCCGTCAAACTGGGCTGAGTTGACCATAGTACCCACTTCGGTGTAGGCAGCGGTCATGGTGGCCGGATCAAGGGTTTCCCCTTCAGGCTGGATTACCACAACCAGCGGCAGGTCATATTTTTTGGCAAACTCAAAGTCACGCTGGTCATGGGTCGGCACCGCCATAACCGCGCCGGTTCCGTACTCAACCAGTACAAAGTTGGCCAGGTAGATCGGCATCTTCCGACCATTGGTCGGGTTGATGCAGTAGCTTCCGGTAAAAACCCCTTCTTTTTCCAGATCATCGGCAGTACGGGCGATCCGGTCGGTTTTCTTAACCTTGTCAATGAACGCCTCAACCTCAGCACGCCGCTCAGGAGCTGTCAGTTCAAGCGCCATCGGGTGTTCAGGCGCAAGGGACATAAAGGTGGCGCCGAACAGGGTGTCAGGACGGGTAGTAAAGACGCGGATCGTACCATCACGGCCATCCAGGGCAAAATCAATTTCACAGCCGGTGCTCTTGCCGATCCAGTTGCGCTGCATGACCAGCACCCGCTCCGGCCAGCCCGGCAGCTTGTTGGTAAAATCAAGCAGCTCCTCGGCATAGTCGGTGATCTTAAAAAACCACTGCTCCAGCTCTTTCTGCACTACCTCGGTATCACAGCGCCAGCAGCCGCCATCCTCCACCTGCTCATTGGCCAGTACGGTCTCACAGGAGGGGCACCAGTTGACAAACGACTGCTTCTTGTAGGCGATCCCCTTTTTGTACATCTCAACAAACAGCTTCTGCTCCCAGCGGTAGTAGCTGACATCGCAGGTGGCCAGTTCACGGTCCCAGTCATAGGAAAGCCCCATCTGCTTGAGCTGATCCCGCATGTAGGCCATGTTTTCATAGGTCCAGGCAGCCGGATGACAGTTGTTCTTGATGGCAGCGTTTTCAGCCGGCATACCAAAGGCATCCCAGCCCATCGGATGCAGCACGTTAAACCCGCGCATACGCTTGAAACGGCCTACTACATCACCTATCGAGTAGTTGCGGACATGTCCCATATGAATCCGGCCGGAAGGATAGGGAAACATCTCCAGCAGGTAGTATTTCTGTTTAGACGGATCTTCGGTGACCTTGAAGGTCTTGTTCGTATCCCACTGTTGCTGCCATTTTGCTTCAATTTCCGCCGGGGTGTATTTCTGTTCCACTGACATCAGCTACTCCTCTTTCATATAATTTCACTGTTCCTGTTCATGAAAACCACCACATTCAAGTATTGCCTGGCAGACACCGGGCAGCGGCACCACCCGGTCAACGCAACCGGTTGCCACGGCTTCACGGGGCATGCCGTAGACCACCGCACTATCCTCAGACTCGGCCAGAACCTGCCCTCCCCGCTCCTTTACCGCTACAACCCCTTTGCTGCCGTCATTACCCATACCGGTCAGTACCACCGCCAGCATCCGGCTGCCATAGATCGGGGCAGATGAGGCAAACAGGACATCCGCAGAAGGGACGTAACGATCACCGGCATCAGGCGTCACAACCCGTGCATGAACAACAGCCCCTTTTTCTTCCAGACACAGATTATAGCCACCGGGGGCAATCAGGGCCACCCCCGGCTCAACCCGGTCGCCATCAGATGCCTCACGCACCGTAAAGGAGGAAGAACGATCCAGGCGGTCGGCAAAAGCCCGGGTAAAGCCGGGCGGCATATGCTGGGCAACCACAATTCCGAACGGATAGCTCTTTTCAAAGGAGCTGAAGATATCCTGCAGCGCAGGCGGCCCACCGGTGGATGAAGCGATGGCAACCAGATCAACCAGTTGCCTGCGGCTGTGCCGTACCGGTTTACGTACCGGTTCCGGCAGATGCACCGTCTCTGGAAAGCGGGCCTTTTTACTGAGCAGGCTGTCCATGATCTGTTTGATCTTCCACTTCAGGTCCTGCTCAATACTGTTCAGCTCCAGCACGTTACCCTGCACCGGCTTGGCTACAAAATCAAGCGCCCCCATCTCAAGCGCCTTGAAGACCTTGTCTGCATCGGACAGGGCACTGATCACCAGCACCGGCAGCTTGAATCGGTTGGTAAGGATTCTCAGCAGGGTAAAGCCATCCATGCGGGGCATTTCAAGGTCAAGGGTGACCAGATCCGGTTTCAGCGTAATAACCTGACGAATCCCCTCCTCGCCGTCAATCGCGTAGCCTACCACTTCGACACCCGGAATTCCTTCCAGGATCTTGCTGATACTGCGCCTGCTGTAGGCGGAATCATCCACCACCAGAATTCTGACCGGTTTCATCAGTTCCCTCCTGCTGTTGAATTGACCGGTTTCTGGTAGACCATGTCGTTTTTGAAGTGACGCAGACTGAACAGGGTCGTGATGTTCATCAGAGACTCCGAATGGCCGAGCAACAGATACCCCGCATCACGCAGCACCTGATAGAACGACTCCACCACCTTTTTCTTGGCAACGCTGTCAAAATAGATAATCACATTCCGGCAGAAGATCAGGTCAAAGGTGCCGAGCATCTTCATTCTGGTGCTGTCCAACAGATTCAGGTGACTGATGGTGACCAGTTTTCTGACATTGTCCGTAATCCGGTAATTGCCGTCCGGCTGAACAGTAAAATATTTTGAGCGAAAGTAGTCATCGGTTACACGGAACGCGGATGCGCCATACACGCCCCGCCGGGCATACTGCAGCACCCGCTGGCTGATGTCG
>CAZOTC010000168.1:0-6196 GCA_964582605.1 uncultured Geobacter sp.
GCCGCAATCAGCAGCTCATGCACCTGACGCCAGGGTACGTCATAGCCGATGGTGACCGTGGTGTTGAGGATCAGCTGGGATGAAGAGCTGTAATTGATGATATGGCTGCCCAGTACCATGGAGTTGGGAATGGTGATATCGGCGTTTTTTGCCGTACGGACGCGGGTCACCAGCAGGGTCTTCTCGATCACATCACCCATGGTATCGGCGATCTTGACCCGGTCTCCCACGTTGAAGGCCCGCATGTAGGTCAGGATCGTTCCGGCCACCACATTGGCAATGGCTGAAGATGAGCCCAGGGAGAACAGAACCCCCAGAAAGACCGAAACCCCCTTGAAGGCCGGCGAGTCGGAACCGGGCAGGTAGGGAAAGGCCACCACCACGGCAAAGGCGATGATCAGGAAGCGGGTGATCTTGAAGCTGGGCATGGCCCAGTCAGGATAGAAACCGGGCAGGGCTATGTTCTGCTTCTCCACCTCATGGAACAGAAAACGGCTGAAGCGGATCACGTACCAGGTACAGACCGTGATCACCAGGATAAAGAAGATATTGGGCAGGTAGGCGGTCACCCCCTGCCAGACCTTGACCACCGGGGTCTCGATGTAGCCGAACAGACGGGCTGCCATCCCCTCGGTCATCGGGAAGAAGCTCAAGACCAGCGGGATGTAGAGATACAGCAGCCCCAACACCAGCACCAGCCGGACAAAACGGACCATTGAAAGCAGCAGGGCAGTCATCTGGTTTTCGTGCACAAGTTCGATGCTCTGGAACCGGAGCGTGCGGATGTAGGTACCCTTCCAGGCGCTAATCCTGGCCTGCAGCCAGGGGACCGCCCGCCTGATCCCCAATAGCAGCAGCACCAGCAGTACCGTCACCCCCAGGGCCTGGGCCGTATCGATCAGCAGACTCTTGACGCTCCGCTCCGAGCGGTAGGCAATCAAGGCGTCCCTGATGGTGTCGGCATACCCTTGGGCCAGCTCCTGACGGGGCTTGCCGGCCACCCTGGCATCGGCTTCGGTCACGGTCATCAGCACCCGGTCCTGCAGTACGATGTCGCTGGTGGTCTCCGCCTCCACCACCGCCACCTTGTCAACCGGCAGCAGCCGGTCGCGGCTGACCTTGTCCAGTCGGTCGGAGATGGCCCTGGCCCGTTCACGGGGGGTAAAGGAGAGCAGACCGGTCGAGACCGTCAGAACCGGTTTGTTATCCAGCAGCACCGGCTCTGCTATAGCCGCCTGGGTCGGATCAACGAATGGAACAGCGGCAGCACCGGAAGATTTTGCCTTGGGGGAAGCGCTGCAGACAACTACTGATGTCAGCAGCAGCAAGAGGGCAGTTGTCAGCATTCGGCAGAGCTGCATGGTGTTTCCTTTCATGATCAGGTCCGGGCGGTTCAAATCAACTGTCCCAGGCGGAACTTCAGTTTCAGCATTTCCTGAAACGAGCGTACCCGTTCCAATGCCACCTGCAGGCGGGCCTGCTCCATGCTGTTCAGCCGGTCATGGGCCACCCGGTTGTCGGGCGTGCGTCCTTCCCGCAGCGCCTCAACCTGACTGCGCAGTCTGAAGTAGACCAGGGCATGAAAGGCCGCCAGCAGGTCGTCCACCTCATGGGCGTCAAGCAGCTTGGCCTCCTGCAGCCAGTGCAGCCGCTCCTCGGTACCGCCCCCCTGCACCCCTTCAAACAGTGCCAGAATCTTGACCCCTTCGGTGATACTGAAGATACCGGCCTTTTTCAGGTCAAGTTGTCCCTTGTACTCCCCTTTTTCGGTCTTGATCCGGCCAAACCAGCCCAGCGGCACCCTGAAACGCAGCATGTTGCCGAGCATATGGCCCAGGTAAACCTCGTTGCGCTTGAGCCGACCGGTCAGGTATTGGCGCAGTTCCCGCTCAAGGGACTGATCCCCTGCCAGGGCACGCAGATCAGCCACCATCCCCACCTTGAGGATATGCTCCGGCGTCGGCACACTGAACCACTGGTCCAGCATCTGTTTCCAGCCGGCAAGCGGCAGCCGCCAGACCGCGTTGTTGGCCATGATGCCGCCGGGGCAGGGCGGAATGCCGATCTCGATCACCGACCGGATCAGCTCGTCAGAAAAGGCGGTCAGCTGTTGAAGTTCGACCGGTGTCAGATCATCGGCATAGACCAGGGCGTTATCCTGATCAGTGGTCAGGGTCTGCTCGCCGCGCCCTTCGCTGCCCAGCACCAGAAAGGCAAAGCGGTCGGTCATACCCTGGAAGCGCGCCGTGCGCAGCAGCTCGATCAGCCGTATCAGAATCTGATCATTCAGATGGGCAATCAGGCGCACCAGCTCCTTGACCGGCACGCCGGTGCCGATCAAGTGGGCCACCAGTTCCTGCACCTGCTGATGCAGTTCTTTCAGGTCATTAACCGTACAGGCCTCTTCGATCCTGCGTACCAGCCGCTGGGGTGAATTGGTCTGCAGACGCAGGATGTCGGAATCAGTAATGATCCCCGCCGGACTGCAGCCGCTGCCGGTTACCACAATCCGGTGGATACCGTGGCGTGACATCCGGTGCAACGCCTCAAACAAAAACTCCTGTTCAGTGATGGTGATCAGCGGGCTGGTCATGATTGCGGCTACCTTCAGCTGATGGGGGTCTACGCCTTTTGCCACTACCTTGTTGCGCAGGTCGCGGTCGGTCACAATCCCCACCGGTTTGCCGGAGTCGCAGACCACCAGACTGGAGATCCCTCGGCTGCTCATCTGTGCAGCCGCATCCACCAGCGGATCGTCCGGCCCGCAGGTTGCCACTTCACGACGGCAGTAGTTGCCCACCGGTTGAAACAGGATATTCAGATCATACATGCGCCACCTCGTGTCCTGCTGTTGTTCATGGCCGTAGCGGCTCATCCGGCAAATAGTCATCGATGCTGAACCACTGCTTCAGATCGGCAACCTGCTCCGGCGACCCCAGGGCCAGCAGCAGATCTCCCTCAAACAGCTGTTCCCTGCCGGAGGGGTTGATAATTCTGGTTCCGGTACGGTCTATCCCCACCACCAGCACACCGGTGCAGCGTGGTATCTCCAGTTCGGCCAGGGTTTTTCCGCTGCAGCGGCCTGGCGGTACCAGCACCGTTTCCAGACGTGCTTCGTTAAAATGTAGCGCAGTTTCGGTTTTCTGCAACTGCTCCAGCTCCGCCCGCAGCGCCTCAATCTGATCTCCTGCCCCCACCAGCAGCAGGCGGTCACCGCTGTAGAGCAGTGTCGAAGGCCTGGGGTTGATCATGGTATGGCCATGACGCTCCACCTCCACTACTGAACAGCCGAAACGGCTGCGGATGGCAAGTTCGGCGATGGTGCTGCCGGAGCAGGCGGCCTGATCGGGGATGATCAGCTCCTGCAGATTGATCTGCCAGTCCCGTGATCGTTCCTCCCATTGCAGCAGACGCCGGCGGGCCGGCGGAAGACCGGCGGTAAACACATCCTTCAGGGAATGGTGCCACTTGCTGTGCAGATAGATCAGACGCCGCGAGAAGATCAGCAGGATCACCGCCAATCCTGCGGCAATGGCCAGCCAGACCCAGTGGGACAGGGAGGCCATCGGCACGATGCTGGACAGCCAGTAGGCGATCACCACCGCACTGAACAGCCTGAAACCGTTTTCAACCACTGAACCGGGCAGGTTCATCCGTACGTAGGCCCGTTCAGCAATGATCAGCGCCAGCACCGTGACATTGCGCCAGATGGCAAAGAGCGGAATCAATACCACCAGCCCCAGTACCGTCCAGAAGGTCACGCTCAGGGCCAGCGGCGACAGCAGCCCGGCCAGGGGGCTTTGCTGCACCAGCTTGAGGAACGTCTGGGAAAACAGCACCATACCGGTTATAAACAGTGCCTCAAGAATAATCTGCACCAGCTGTTTCTTGCTCAGCTGCAGCCAGAGCTGGTTCCCCCCCAGGTCGGCCAGCTGGGCCAGCCAGTTGTGATAGAGGGTCAGGCCGCGGCTGACCCAGGCCGGTTCCTTCTGCTCAATCCAGACCAGCAGCGGTTCGGCATGGCGGTTGAGCAGGGGGGAGACCAGCACGGTCAGGATCGAAACCCCCACCGCAATCGGGTAAAACTCCGGCGGCAGCACCTGCTTGCTTACCCCCAGCTGGGCGATCACAAAAGTAAACTCACCCAGCGGGGTCAGCAGCAGACCGGCCCGGCGGGCAACGTGGGGCGGGGTCCCCACCAGGATCAGGGCCAGGCCGGTGGAGAACATCCGTGCCAGCAGGGTAAACAGCCCCAGGGCCAGAATCCAGGGCCAGACATCCAGCAACAGGCGTACTTCGATCATCATGCCGATGGAGACAAAGAAGACGCTGCTGAACAGGTCACGCATGCCGGAGAACGACTTTTCAACCTCTCCCTTCTGGGGCATCTCCGCCACAATCGCCCCCAGCAGGTAGGCCCCCAGGGCCAGTGAATAGCCGGCCTTGACTGCCAGCAGCGCCATCAGCAACAGCACCCCGGCCACCACTATGGTCTGCAGTTCCGGATCAGCCCTGGTCTCCATCTTGCGCAGCAGGCGGGGGATAAAGTAGAGCCCGATCATCACCAGCAGCACCACAAAGGCGCTCAAACCGGCCAGCAGACCCGGCACGCCGCTGCTGCCGGAACCGCCGGCAGCGCTGTAGCTGCCCAGTATGGTCAGCATCACCACCGCCACCACGTCCTCCAGCACGGTGATACCCAGCGCCGTCTGGGCGGACTGGTCGCGTCCCAGCTTCATATCGCTGATGATCTTGGCAATTACGGCCGAACTGGAGACCATGAAAAGCGCGGCAACAAAGAGCGTCTTGGCAGGAGGCCAGCCCAGTACGGCACCCAGCAGCTGGGTCAGATTCAGCACAAAAAAGGCGCCCAGAGCAGTGGCCAGCAGGGTCGTGGCCCCCAGCTTCTGCAGTTTGGTAAGGCTCAGGCCCAGGCCGATGGCAAACATCAGAAAGACCAGTCCCAGCTGGGACAGGGTTTCAATCCGCTGCACATCCAGCACCAGAGAAAAAGGAGGGGTGTGCGGACCGATAATGATGCCGGCCACCAGATAGCCCACAATCACCGACAGACCGATCCGTTTGCAGAGCATACCGGCAGCACCGGCAATCAGCAGGACGATCGCCAGATCCTGCAGCAGCGTGATGCTATCCATGATTATTCTCCAGCAGCAGAGGCAACAGCTGTCCCAGCAGATCGTTCACCCGGGTCTGATCCTGCAGAAAATACCGTGCTGCGGTAGCCCGATCCGTTCCCACGCAGACCGACAGGATATGTGGGGCTTCCAGTCGGAAGACATCCTCGTCGGTCACGTCATCGCCCACAAAGAGTGCTTGCCGGGATTTGCAGTGTTCCATCAGCCGCAGCAGCGCATCTCCCTTGTGCGGCGCCCCTTGGGGAATCAGGTTTTCGACATATTTGCCACCTACACGGCGTGGTTGCGGCTGCAGCTGTGCGATCGCCTCCAGCAGGGCCCGGTGTGCTGCAGCCGGGTCTGCGGCAGCGCGATAATGCAGCGAAAGCGACCCGTCTTTGCGTTCAAAATAGATTTCCTGTACCAGCTGTTCAGGCAGCAGGGTGTGCAGAGTACGGTGCCAGTGCTCAGTCAACAGGTGCAGTTCCTGCAGGTTTACCTCGTTTTCAGGCAACCCTTCAAGGCCGTGGTTACCCACCAGATAACGCGGTTCAAACCCAAGGCGGGCTCCGGCATCAGTGCATGATCTGCCGGTAATGATTGCGGTCGGCACCAGCCGGGACAGCTGTTGCATACGCTGCCGGGTTGCCTCCGGCAGCATGGCTGCGGTGGGGTCCGGCACAATCGGGGCCAGGGTGCCGTCCAGGTCAAAGGCACAGAGAGTCTGCGGTGATGCAAAGGAGCGCAGGACGGTCAGTGCCTGTGGACTCAGGATATCGATCATGCTGACCGTCCGATCCGTGCCGCCAGCTTTTCCCGTTGGCGTACCCTGGCCGCATCCAGCAGCATCCGTCCGGCCCAGCGGTAGACGTTGAAGTCCTGCACCAGGGCCCGCATGCTTCTCATCCGCTCCCGCTGCTCAAACTCCGGCATGGTCAGCCCCTGGTAGAGTGCCCCGGCGGTCTGTTCCACATGGTAGGGGTTGACGATCAGCGCCTCGTGCAGTTCATTGGCAGCCCCGGTAAACTGGCTTAACACCAGCACGCCGCGCTCATCATCCC
>CAZOTC010000169.1:0-6091 GCA_964582605.1 uncultured Geobacter sp.
AACCTTGCCAAGGTTGAAGTCGCGAGTTCGAATCTCGTTTCCCGCTCCAATAAAACATAGTCGATTCAGCGAATTACCTGAATCAGATGCTGACTGACCCCGAAACTGTCCCCATAACACAGTAACGGGGTCAACTTTTTTGTGGGTTTTATCAAAAAATCTCTCCCAAAATAGGTGATGATATCTTCAACATCATCCTCCAGGTCTTCCACCTTCGACGTAATTGCCATACACATCAAATACCATCTAGTTTTATCCCGGTGCCCCATCACTGATTGTGCAGTAGAGATTTGTGGCCACTAAAATCCAAACGTGGGCAGCAGGTTTAATGCAATCAAACTAGCTGCATTGATAGGCAGCACCTCAATAAACACATATCAAAAAAAATTCACATGCAGCACTTGAAGAATTCGAATTAGCAGGTATAACCTCTTTCATCAAACATTACATAAAAGGGAGGGGATTACCATGGGCAAGGAATACTCAGTTCAAGAAGCGCTTAAACTGGCTATCAAAGCAGAAAAAGACAGTATGGATTTCTATGCACGCGCTGCATCGGTTGCAAAAAATGAACGGGCTAAAAAAGTCCTTGAAATGCTTGCTGCTGAAGAGGCAACGCATGTAAAACACTTCTTTGACCATTACAAAGGTACAGAATTTGGCGACTTGCAGAGTTTTATGGCGACACCTGTTGACACCAAAAATCCAACTTATATGAAACTTGAAAAAGCAATTACTGAAGACATGGGAGAACAAAAGGCACTGGAGCTGGCACTGCAGGAGGAAAAAGAATGTATAGGCCAGTATACCCAGCTTGCGGCAGGAGTCGTTGATCCGATGGTTAAAGCGATCTTTGAGCGAGTAGTCAAGGAAACCGAAGGCCATTATGCACTGATTGAAGCTGAATATGCCCATATTATGGGGATGGTAAGCGATAGCGACGTTGACACCTTTGTAAGAGAATAATCAATTCAGGACGTATCACCCCCAAGCCGGCCAGGCTCTTCCTGGTCGGCTTTTTTGTGGTATGTTGACAGGTGTAGAAAGGCACGGCAAATCTTGTCATCCTGAGGCGTCTGTAGTATAACTCAACACAAACTAGCCGCAGATACGATTTTTGGAGGCCTGCAAGTGAAATTATCTCACTGTTACCCTTACCTGCTACTAACGTTCATCATACTGGGAGGATGCGCTTCAACCGGCTCTGTAGAAGCGGTCAGACGTGATGTTGATGAAACCAAGACCCGAATCTATACACTTGAGAAAGAGCTGAGCACGGCGAGGGAAGGAGAAAAGACCTTCAAGGCTGACTTTGCGGCACTTCGAAAGACCGATGCTGATTTGCAGGCCAATCTTGACAGCTTCAAATCAGATCTTCAGGTTTTTGTTGGCAAACTCGATGATCAAGGGGTTGCAGTCAAGAAGCCTGCAGAAGAACTGGCGCGCTATCGTGAAGATTCAGACCGCAGAATCGTGGCTCTGGAGGACAGAATTGTCAAGCTGCAGGTCGCGCTTGATGAACTGAACAAAAGAATGAAGGAAGGGACGCTGGGGGGCTCAACCACCAGTGGGGAGACAGCATCAGACTCGCTTTACCTGAAAGGCCTCGAAACCTTTAAGACTGGTGATATGCCCGGAGCGCGTAACCAGCTGACGCAGTTCATTGAAAAAAATCAAAATCATGAGTTGATTCCCAATGCCCGTTACTGGATCGGCGAAACCTATTATGGCGAAAAAAACTATGAGCAGGCCATTCTGGAGTTCCAGGAAGTAATCAAACTGTACCCCAAAAAGGAAAAGGCCCCGGCTGCCATGCTGAAACAGGCTCTGTCATTCAAGGCCTTGAAAGATCTGAAAAGCACCCAGTATCTGCTTAAGCGTCTGACAACCGACTACCCCAAGAGTGAAGAGGCCAAAAAAGCGAAGGTTCTGCTGAAGCAGCTGAAATAGCGGCTACAGGGGGGCAAACCAGCAAACACAACAAGAAGGGGTGGCCGGATCGCAGCCACCCCTTCATGTTGTGCTGTTTCCGAGAGGATCGAAGATGGTGAACGCTACAGCACCCCTTTGGTAGACATGACACCACTCAGGCGTGCGTCATGTCGGGTAGCAGCATCCAGCGAACGGCCAAACCCTTTAAAGCAGGCCTCTATGATGTGATGGATATTCTCCCCGTAAAGCAGGTTCAGGTGCAGATTGCAACCACAGCTGTTGGCAAAGGCCTGAAAAAACTCCCGCGCCAGTTCAACATCAAAATCCCCCACCTTCACCTTGGGTAGCGGCACATTATACACCAGATAGGAGCGCCCGGAGAGATCCACCGTTACATCAGCCAGGGTTTCATCCATAGGGATCCTAGCCGTGCCGTAACGTACAATCCCCTGTTTGTCGGCAAGAGCCTTACGGAAGGCATCACCCAGCACAATGCCGATATCCTCAACGGTATGATGGAAATCAATGTCGATGTCCCCATGAGCCTCCACCGTAAGGTCAAACAAGCCATGTCGAGTAAACAGGTGCAGCATGTGATCCAGAAAAGGGACTGTTGTCCGGATCGATGCGAGGCCGCTCCCGTCGACCTCCAGTTTCAGGTTGATCTTGGTTTCCGAGGTAATCCGCTCGATTTCTGCAGAACGTTTCATAGCTGTCTCACCTTGCTCCGTTCATACCAACCGGATCAAATTTATTTAACGGATGCCCGGTCACCAGAAACGCCTTCTTCTCTTTGCTGTCCCATAGAGAGAGGTAACCCTTCCATCCCTTTTCCGTCAGCAGTTCAGTGATGTGGGACAACACATCTTGTGGAGGCTCAGAATGAAAAGCATTGTAGCCGGTGTACCCACCGGGAGGAATCAGGCGATAAGCCCCGAATCCTTGCGCTTCGTTACGCTTTATCAAAACCGACATACCATCTTCATCCCAGCGATGCTCCTCATAGACCGTCCAGCCACAGATCGGGCACATGATCCGCCGGGAACTGAATCGCCCCCACGCCTCACAATCAATCCGCGAATAGTTGAATCCACATTGACCACAGCGGGTATGCATTTCCGAAAGCTGCATGCAGTTCCTCCTTGTTAACCAATCTCCCTGAGAGCGACCAGAGTCCGCTCCATCTCTTCACGGGTACCGATGGATATCCGCAGGCCGTGGCACAGCAACGGATCACTGAAATGGCGCACCAGAATTTTACGTACATACAGGCCATCATAGACACGACGTCCATTCCGGTCCGGTGGTGATGCAAACACAAAGTTCCCCGCAGATTCTAATACCGTATATCCCGAAGATTGCAACTCTGTTACAAAAAACTGCCGGGTTTCCACCACCTGATCCCGCCGCATCCTGAAGTAGTCCTGATCCTCCAGGGCTGCCACACAGGCCGCCTGGGCCAGACGGTCAAGATTATAGTGATCGCGGATCTTGTCCAGGGCCGCAATGATCTCCGGGGGGGCAATGGCCAGCCCCAACCGCATCCCGGCCAGGGCGTAGCTCTTGGAAAGGGTGCTGGTAACCACCACGTTTTCATGACGCTTAACCAGTTCAAGAGCATTGAACGTATTGAAGTCGGCATAGGCCTCATCCACCACCAGCAGACCGTCACAGCGGGTGGCCAGTTCCTCGATGTAGGCCAGCGGGAACGAAAGACCCAGCGGCGAGTTGGGGGTAGTCAAGAAGAACAGCTTACCGGTGTAGCGCTCGGGAAAATCTGCAATCCGCTGCAGGTCATCAGTCAGGCCGAAGGTCCGCACCCTGGCTCCCTGAATCTCGGCCAGCGTGGCGTAGTAGGAATACGATGGATGTACATAACCGATCTCTTCCCCTTCACCGGCACAGGCGCGGATCAGGTTGTTCAGCACCTCGTCAGACCCGTTGGCCATGATGATCCAGGAGTAATCAAAGCCGTACAGCGCAGCCGCAGCTTCACGCAACTTTTCGCTGGAGGCGCTGGGGTAGGTCCGCAGCAATGCCGCATCGTCACCAAGCTCTGCCAGAATCGCCTCTTTCACCTTTGGTGAGGGTGGATAAGGATTTTCATTGGTATTCAGCTTGATCCAGGAGGCGATATCTGCCGGTTGAAAACCGGGTACATAACCGGCCATAGTGGCAATGGCAGGACGTAAGCAGCTCATGCCTGACCTCCCAACCGGATACTGACCGATTTTGCATGGGCCTCCAACCCCTCCAGACCGGCAATCTGCACGATCCGATCCCCCAGCCGCTTCAGCCCCTGTTCAGAGAAGCTGATGATGGAGGATTTTTTGACAAAGTCATCCACCGACAGCGGCGAGAAGAAGCGGGCTGTACCGCCGGTGGGCAGGGTATGGTTAGGGCCCGCCAGATAATCACCGGCTGCCTCCGGGGTCCAGTGCCCCATGAAGATCGCTCCGGCATTCTCAATCAGCGGCATCAGGCCAAACGGGTCAGCCACGGCCAGCTCAAGGTGCTCCGGCGCAATTCGGTTTGAGAAGGCAGCGGCCTCTTCCAGCGAACCGGCAACAATCACCGCACCGAATTTGTCCCAGGATGCCCTCGCGATGGATTCGCGGGAAAGCTGGGCCAGTTGGCGTTCCACCTCGGCGGCAACCTTTTCGCCAAAGCTGCGGTCAGTGGTGATCAGGATTGAGGAGGCCAGCTCATCATGCTCGGCCTGGGAGAGCAGGTCAGCGGCAATATGTGCCGGATTTCCGGTGCCGTCATTGATCACCAGAATCTCGCTGGGACCGGCGATCATGTCAATACCCACCTGCCCAAAGACCAGCTGCTTGGCAGTGGCCACGTAGATGTTACCCGGCCCGGTGATCTTGTCCACCCGTGGAACGGTAGCAGTACCGTAGGCCAGGGCAGCCACAGCCTGGGCTCCGCCTACCCTGAAGATCCGGTCTACACCTGACAGCTTTGCTGATGCCAGCACCGCCGGATTGATCTCACCACCCGGTGTGGGGCAGACCATGATGATCTCGCGTACTCCGGCCACCTTGGCCGGTACGGCATTCATAATCACACTGGAGGGATAGCTGGCCTTGCCGCCCGGCACATAGATACCGACCCGGTTCAGCGGTGTTACCTTCTGCCCCAGCAGAATATCGCTCTCTTCGGTGGAGATCCAGGTCTGTTGCTTCTGCTTTTCATGGAAGCGGGCGACCCGCTCGCAGGCCAGTTGCAGAGCTGCCAGGTCATCGGCAGGAACAGCAGCAACCGCAGCCTCGATCTCGGCAGTGGTGATCTCCAGACCAGATGCATCGGCCAGCCCCAGCCGGTCAAAACGGTTGGTGTACTCCAGCAGCGCATCATCGCCACTTGCGCGGATATCCTTGATAATTCCCCGCACCACCTCGGTCACCTGCAGCGAGGTTTCATCGCCACGGGTCAGAATAGCGCTGAACTGGTCACTAAAATTGGTATCGTTAATATCAAGAAACAGCACGGTACTTACTCCTTGTCAGCTATAACCTTTTCCAGCCCGTCAATGATGCCGCGAATCCGTCCATGTTTGGTCTTGAGCGAGGCACGGTTAACCACCAGTCGGGTAGTAATCTCGGCAATGGTCTCAACCTCAACCAGACCGTTCTGGCGCAGGGTCTCGCCGGTGGAGACCAGGTCAACAATCCGCTCGGAGAGGCCTACCAGCGGCCCCAGCTCAATGGAACCGTACAACTTTATGATCTCGGCCTGCACCCCTTTGGCAGCAAAATATTTCTCTGCCACATGGGGGTACTTGGTAGCCACCCGGATATGAGACCAGCGGCTGGGATCATCATCTTTGGCCAGGCCTGCCGGTTCTGCCACCATCATCCGGCAGTAGCCGAACTTCAGATCCAGCGGCTCGTACAGGTCTTTATCCTGCTCCAGCAGCGTGTCCTTGCCCACAATCCCCAGATCGGCACAACCGTACTCCACATAGGTGGGTACATCGGTAGCCCGCACGATCAGGGCCCGCAGGTTCTGCTCAGGGTACTCGAAGATCAGCTTGCGGGAATCCTCCAGCATGCTCTCCAGATGGATACCGATCTTGGCAAACAGCTCGATCGACTCGGTCAGAATCCGGCCTTTGGGAATGGCGATGGTCAGTTGATTGTTCATGATTCAG
>CAZOTC010000170.1:0-6081 GCA_964582605.1 uncultured Geobacter sp.
TGCACCGCGCCGATCAGTCCGGTCAATTCGGCATCCCGGCGCTGCTGCTCCAGCATCGCCTTGACCAGCAGATCGATCGAGGTTCCGCCATAAATACTGGAACGGGGTGTGTCAAGCTGTTCGTTCGGCAGCAGATAGTGATTCAGTCCGCCGATCCGCTGCTGTTCATCCCAGAGACAGATGCCGACACATGATCCCAGAATAGTCTCCAGCGCAACCGGTTCCTTTGAAACGGCATACTCGCCTATGTTGAGGATAATCCGCTTCATTGTCTGCGATAGACCGTGATATGCACCGGGCTGAACATGCTGGTGCCGGCGGTCATGGTTTCAGAGTGTCCCAGAAAGAGATGGCCGTCATGGGCCAGATGCTGGTGAAACTTGTGAAACAGATGGTTCTTCATCGGATCATCAAAATAGATCATGACATTGCGACAAAAGATCAGGTCAAACTTTTTGGAAAACGGATAGGTGACATCCTTGAAGTTCAGTCTTCTGAAACGGATGGCATCTTTCAGGAACCCTTTTACCTTGACCTTGTTGGCACAGCTGCTGTGGCCTTTCAGGAAATAGCGTTGCAGCAGTTCAGGCGGGATACCGGCCGGAATCTGCTCACGTTCATAGAGGCCTGCCTGGGCTGTTGCAAGTACCTTGGTGGAGATATCACTGGCCAGAATCCTGATGTCCCAGCCGCAATAGGGGTCAGCCGGATCAGGGGTGCGGAAACAGTCCCGCAACGCCTCGCAGACCGTAATGGCTATCGAGTACGGCTCTTCACCGGTGGAACAGCCGGCGCTCCAGATCCTGATCTCCCGGCCGGCCTGCCTGGAATGCAACAACTCAGGGATCAGGGTGTCCCGCAGGAACTCGAAATGATGGTTCTCCCGAAAAAACTTGGTGGTATTGGTGGTGATGCTGTTCAGCATGATGATCCGTTCTTCATCATCCTCCTTCACCAGTTTGTAATAGTCATGGTAACTTTTTAAATTCAGCACCATCAATCGCTTCTGCAAGCGGGAAATGACCAGGATCTTCTTCTGGACATTCAGGTGAATACCTGCAAACTCATAGATGAGCCGGGCAAAGAGCTGAAACAGCTCGTCACTCATCCGTGCGTCATCATGTGGGGTAAGTTCAGACATTCACGCTATCCCTGCCTTGCTTCATACTTCTTCCCGGGTCTCGCCAAACTGCTGTTCAACCACCGTTGCCTCTTCTTCGGTCAGCACCCGGTCCACATCCAGCAGCAACAGCAGAGAATCTCCGCATTTGCTCATACCGGCAATGAATTCGGTGTTGATCGAGGTGCCGAAGTCAGGGGTGTTCGAGATGGACTGGGACTGAATATTGAGAATATCGGAAACCGTGTCCACGATCAGCCCCATCACCCCCCGTGAAAATTCCGTGACAATGATGCAGGTATGCTTTTTGTACTCGCCGCTTGCCATACCGAATTTCTGCTTAAGGTCCACCACCGGGATAATGGTACCCCGCAGGTTGATCACCCCTTTCAGGTAGCCTGGAAGATGCGGTACCTTGGTAACGGTGGTCAGCTCGATAATCTCCTGCACCCGTAAGGCGTCAAAGGCGTACATCTCTTCATTCAGGGTAAAGGTGACATACTCTTGCCCGGTGTCTGCCGGTACTGCGTTTGCTGCTCTTTTATCTCCTGGCTCTGCCATGCCGGCCTCCTTATCATTCACCACAAGAAACCGCTGGAACTCAGCTGGCTGGTATTAGAATTCCGAAAAATCGCCCTGGTCGTCGCTGCCTTTTGCCGTTCGGACTGACAGTGCAGGTTGCTTTGTTCCCATGCTGCGGCCTGGTGCCGCTTTTGTCTGAATGGCCCGATTGGTCGGTTCCGACATGACACGACGAACCTTGGCACGACGGTTGTCATCAACCTTGAAGAATGATACCAGATCCAGCAGGGCTCGGGCCTGGGCAGCCAGCTCCTCCGCAGAGGCAGAGGTCTCTTCCACCAGCGAGGCGTTGGCCTGGGTCGCCTGATCCACCTGACTCATGGCTGTGTTGACCTGATTGATGCCGGATGACTGCTCCTGTGCCGCAGCTGCCACTTCGTCCATCAGGTCGGTTACTTTCTTTATGCCGGTTGAGATCTCAAGCAGTTTCTTGTTCAGTTCCTGGGCCAGCTGCACCCCGCGACCGGTCTTCTCACCACTGTCCTCAATCAGTGACGTGATCTCCTTGGCAGACTGGGTGGTACGACCGGCCAGACTGCGAATCTCGGCGGCCACCACCGCAAAGCCCTTGCCGTGTTCACCGGCCCGGGCTGCCTCAACAGCAGCATTGAGTGCCAGAAGATTGGTCTGGAAGGCGATCTCTCCAATTACATCGGAAATATTGGCGATCTTGGCCGATGACCGGTTGATCTCATCCATGGCCGAAATGGTATCGCTCATCACAGCGGTGCCTTCCTCTGCAACCACCCTGCTGCTGCGTGCCAGTGCACTGGCCTCGCGGGCATTCTCGGCTGTGCTGCGGGTTGCCGCTCCCATCTCTTCCATGGCTGCCGTAGTCTCCTCAACCGAGGCTGCCTGCTCCGTAATCTTCTGGGAGAAGCTCTGGTTTGCTTCGGATATCTGATCAGCCGCAATGGAGACCTGATTGGATGCCTCGACCGTCTGGGACGTAATATCACGCAGGGATTGTACCATCTGGTGCATGGAATCAAGCAACTGTCCGGTCTCATCATTACTCTTGACCTCAATCTCTACGGTCAGGTCTCCCTGGGCCAGCCGGTTGCTGGCATCAACCGCCTCCATCAAGGCTGACCGGATTCTGCTGGCAACCAGCCACGAAAAGAGCATGATCAAGGCAGCAGAGGCAACCAGGGCAATGACGATGCCGTAGCGGATCTTGTTCAGCTCCTTGGCAACATCATCCACGTAGATGCCGGTACCGATCACCCAGCCCCACGGCTTGAACATCTTGACGTAAGACAACTTTGGCGCAGGTGCGGACTGCCCCGGTTTGGGCCACATGTAATCAACGACACCTTCTCCCTTGTCCTTGGCCAGTTTGACCATCTCAACGAAAAGCGCTTTGCCGTTGGGATCCTTGGTGTCAGCACCGCTTTTCCCTTCCAGTTCCGGCTTGATCGGGTGCATGACCGTAATTACATCCTGGTTGACTATAAAGAGATATTCCCCATCCGAGTACCGCAGGTGTCGGATCCGTTCCTTGGCGCGCGCCTGTGCCTCTTCAGCAGTAAGTTCTCCCTTTTTGGCCCGATCATCGTACTCTTTAACCAACGCCTCGGCAATATCGGCAATATTGTTCAGCGACGCCTGTTTCTCGCCCATCATCTTCTTCTCAATAAAGGGGATCAACACCCCCATGCTGATGGCAAAAATCAGGATGATGGTAACGACCGAAATACTGAGAATCTTGTTGAGAATCTTCCAGTTGTTAAATGTCTTCAGTCCCATGATGTGCCTCCTTGTTGTGTGGAAGAATGCCGATGTCCGCTATGAAAACCTGTCTGATGCAGTCAGGAATGTGCTGTTGCAATAACGCCTACCACATCAAGTACCAGTGCCACCCTGCCGTCTCCCATGATGGTGCCGCCGGCAATGGACGCTACCTTGGGGGTTGCTGATCCAAGATTTTTTAATACAACCTGTTGTTCACCCAGCAGTTCATCAACCATAAAGCCGTATTTCTGGTTTTCATGCTGGGTTACCACGACAATTGCCCGGCAGGGGTCGTTCTGCAGCGCAGGCAGGTCAAGGATCTGTCCCAGTCGGATCAGCGGAATGAATTCTCCCCGTACATTGACCACTTCCCGCTGTTCTTCTATGGAGCTGACATCCTTGCGGGCAGGCCGTAACGATTCGATCACGGAGGTGATCGGGATAATAAAAACCTCATCGGCAATGCTGACGGTCAGGCCGTCGATAATGGCAAGGGTCAGCGGCAGCCTGATCGAGATGGTGGTGCCGACCCCCTTGGCGGTTTTGATCCTGACCGTGCCGTTCAAGGCCTCTATGTTCTGCTTGACCACATCCATGCCTACTCCACGGCCGGAGAGGTCCGAAATTTTATCGGCGGTTGAAAAGCCGGGCAGCATGATCAGGTTATGGATCTCGTCGTCCGAGAGACCGGCGGCAGAACTGATCACCCCTTTTTCCATCGCCTTGGCAAGGATTTTGTCCCGGTCAAGTCCACGGCCATCATCCTGCACGTCAATATAGACCGCATCACCCAGCTGGTAGGCCCGCAGGAAGACCGTGGCCTGGGCCGGTTTGTGCATCGCCAGCCGCTCTTCCGGCAGTTCTATGCCATGGTCAACCGAATTGCGGATCAGGTGTACCAACGGATCAGCGATCTTCTCCAGAACCCCTTTATCCAGCTCGGTCTCTTCGCCGCTGATCACCAGTTCAATCTCTTTACCTTTGCTTGATGACAACTCCCGCACCAGCCGGGTAAAACGCTGGAACACCTCGCTGACCGGAAGCATCCGCAGTGCCATGGCCCCTTCCTGGATATCCTTGCCGATCCGCTGCAGATGCCCGAAAATCATGTCGATCCGCTCTGCATTCGCTCCGGTTGCCATCCCTGTTGTCTGGTCCTGTCCGTACAGCACCTGCTGGAACATTGAGTTGATGATCACCATCTCTCCCACCAGGTTAACCAGATGGTCCAGCTTCTTCAGGTCAACCCGGATGCTGCTTGATACGGCTTTTTTAACGGTATCAGCCTTGCGAGCACCCTGTTTGTCCAGCACAAGCCCGATCTGTTCCGGAGTCGCCTTGCCTTGCGCAACCAGAATCTCGCCCAGTTTTTTCTGCTGGGTCAAGGCAAGGCGGATATCTTCCTCCTTCACCACCCCTTCCTCCACCAGCAGTTTTCCAAACAGCGGTATTTCCCTGGCAGGGGCCATGAGCGGGGTGATCTCGATCACGCTGTCTTCTTCGATAAATTCAAATACAGCCCGCAGCTCCTGCTCTCCCAGCTCGGTACTGACCCGCAGCACCCATTTCAGATGCAGCTCTTCAGGATTAAGTTCACTGAGGCGGGGCAGCTGGGACGACTCACAGGTGACGGAGGTAATCCGGCCACATTCAGCTAACTCGGCAAACAGTTTTGCCGGGTCCATACCGCGTTGGAAGAGGTTCAGGGGCGGAGTAAAGCGGATCATGAAAAGGTTGCGTTGTTGCTCATGATCAGTTGAATCTCTATCGGTCGGCAGCGGATCAGCAGCAGAATTGCAGGGTGACTCAGTCGGCTGTCCCATGATCGCTTTCATCTGCTGCAGCAACCCGAGGCAGTTATCAAAGGGATACTCTTCCTCATCCGCAACGGCAGCGATCATCTCTTTAATGATGTCGAGCGCCTGAAGCAAGGTGCTGATCGTTTGCTTTTCTGCAGACATGTCTCCTGCCCGCATGGCCTCCAGAATCTCTTCCATCACATGGGTGAAGCGGGAGATATCCGGTAACCCTACGGTACCGCTGGAGCCTTTGATCGTGTGCGCTGATCTGAAGATGGCGTTCAACAGATCAGCATCATCAGGAGTCTTTTCCAGCTGCATCAAACCATTCTCGATGATCTCAAGATGCTCGGATGCCTCTTCAACGAATATTTGATGAAACCGCTTGAGGTCCATCATCTCCTCCTGGCTCAACAAGCCTTGATTACAGCCGTCAGAGTGTCGTGACTCCCAGTTCTTCCATCAGATCGATTATTTGACCTGATACAGAGTACTGGAGCTTTGCCCCCAGCAGTTCCGCCTCTTTGCCGGCAGCCATAAGTATCTGCAATCCTGCAGTGTCAATCCGTTCAATATCATTGAGGTCTACCAGCAGTTCCCTGTTCGTGCGCAGGGCATCAAGCAAAAGGGATGAGATCGCCCCGGCATTTGCGATGCAGCATTCCTTACCTATTTTCAGTTCCTGTGCCATACATACCCCCTGTGACAGACCGGAATCACTCCTGACTCTAAAACGCTGGATAAAATTCAACCACTTGTTGCAAGAAGCTGATTCAATACGTCCTGATTCCACTTAATACTAGTGTATTTACCCTACCAGTTATTCGATAAAATACAACTGATTAA
>CAZOTC010000171.1:0-6048 GCA_964582605.1 uncultured Geobacter sp.
TCAGGTTATCGACAACAGCTCAAGCAGCGGGTCTGCTTCTTCCTCCCGGTCTTTCAGACGTTCGCGGATATCGATGAACTGCTGCAGGTTATCCATAAACAGCTGCAGCAGGCGTGGGTCGAAGAACTGTCCCCGCCCCTCTTCCATGATCTCGATGATTTTTTCAATCGGGAAGGCCTTCTTGTAGGGACGGTCCGAGGCAAGGGCGTCAAAGATATCGGCCACCATCACGATCCGGGCAAAGATATGGATATCCTCCCCCTTCAGGCCATGGGGATAGCCGCTGCCGTCCCATTTTTCATGGTGCTGCAACGCCACGATCTGGCCGGCATCCAGGGAGGCGAAGCGGTCTCCTTCCGAGAGGATGCGGCCGCCGATGGTGGTGTGCAGCTTCATAATCTGCATTTCGTTGTCATCAAGTCTGCCCGGCTTGAGCAGAATCCGGTCGGGTATGCCGATCTTGCCCACATCGTGCAACGGCGAGGCAAGCCGCAGCACCTCGGCATCCGCCTCTGAAAGGCCGGCCAGCAGCGCCAGGGCCTTGGATATCTCGCTGATCCGGCGGGTGTGCATGCCGGTTTCCATGTCCCGGAATTCGGAGGCACGGCCCAGACGCAGGCAGATCTCGTATTCCGCCTCTTTGGAAAGGAGCAGCGCCTTCTGCAGGGCAGCGGTTTTTTCCGCCACCTTGTCTTCAAGAAAGGCATTCATGCTGTTGACCAGATCCTGATAGCGCTTGGTGCGGACATGGTTCATGACACGCAGGCTCAGTTCATCAGGATTGAACGGCTTGGCCAGAAAATCGTTGGCACCTAACCCCAGTACCCGGGTCACTTCCTGCTGGTCGGCAGTGATCACAATCACCGGCAGTTTCATCAAGACGCTGCTGTCCTTGATCCGCTTCAGGGTTTCAAAACCATCCATGACCGGCATCTGCAGATCAAGCAGGATGATGTCTATATCAGGGGTCGCCTCCAGCAGGTCCAGCGCCTCACGGCCGTTGACGGCGGTGTAGATGGTGGCCGAGACATCTTCAAGCATGGCCTTGATGATCTGGAGGTTGAAGTTGTCATCGTCAACGGCCAGAATCCTGATATCGTCAAACATCAGTTCCTCCTTCCGATACGGATTCCGCCAATCGGGCGGCTTTGCGGTTTGCCTTGTCCCGGTACATACGCTGGTCTGCCCGTGAAAGGGCCTGACACAGCTGGTCAGGACTGCCGGCGGTGGCCGTTCCCAGCGACATCGACAGACGGGGCAGGCCGGTATCCTCGGACATTCTGACATTGATACGGTTCACGATAGCCGACGCCTCGGATTCGTCAATGCCGGGCAGCAGAATGACAAATTCGTCGCCGCCGACCCGCGAGATCATTTCGTCAGAGCGGCAGGTCTGCTTCAATACGCCGACCGCGCGACGGATCAGCTCATCACCGGCTGCATGCCCATGACTGTCATTGACCAGTTTCAAGCCGTCAAGGTCGGTGACAATGAGTGATACCGGCCAGGTCCGGCCGCACTGCAGACGCTGGAACTCTGCCTCAAACCAGGCCCGGTTGAAGACGCCGGTCAGCTGGTCATGGGTGCTGATGTAGCGCAGGGTCTGTTCGGCCTCTGTCTTGTCGGTCACATCCCGCGCCACATGGACTGAACCGGTTTCCCGCCCCTGGTCGTCACAGATGGGGGTCACCGTGACATGGTAATAGCCTCCCAGCATGGCTACCGGTTCATCACCGGACTTCATGCAGCAGGTGTGAAGCTGACGACTGTGGCAGCATTCGGCAGGCAGCAGACCGGTGGGATGCAATATGGCGCAGTAGTCCCGGCCGATGGCCTGATCAAGGCTGCAGCCCAGTTCCTGCAGAGCTGCCTGGTTCATGTTGACAATACGGTAGTGTTGATCAAGGACCGTGATCAAGTCCGGAATGGCATCAAAGGTATAGCGCCAGTAACGGGCGGCCTGCTCCACCGTGCGGCGGGCAATCAGTCGTTCTGCGGCCCTCAGTAGCGTCCTGCCGAGATTTTCTCCATCCAGCGGCTTGAGCAGGTAGCCGTCCACACCAAGATCAGCGGTCTGCAGCAGCAGATCCCCCTGATCATGGCTGCTGATAATCACCACCGGCAGTTCCGGCTCCAGCACCCTCAATGCCCGGCACAGCTGCAGGCCATCCATGCCCGGCATCTCCAGGTCGGTGATCAGCAGATCACAGGGACGCTCGAGAAACAGCTGCTTTGCTGCCAGACCGTTTTCGGCCAGCCGCAGATCAGGGACAAGTGACTCCAGCATTCCCGCGTACAGCATCCGGGTAAATTCGTCATCCTCTGCGTAAATGACCGACAGCTGTTTGAGTTGTTCCAGTGGCATGAAGCGTTATCGCCCCTCAAAACCGTCACAGGACGGATGGATGGTTATTACTGTGTACATGTACCACTTACAGCGTAGGAGCACAATGAGGTGATCACCCTAGTTCCTGAAATCGGAATTAGTGCCTTGACAGCGGCATGTTAGACGATACACTGGGTACATACTGAAAGAATGCGGAGGGATGCTGTCATGTACACCAGTTCCAACAATCTTGGAGGAAGCACCATTGCCATGGTCCTGGCAGGGGGCAAGGGTGAACGCCTGAGTCCGCTGACCAACCGGCGCGCCAAGCCCAGCGTGGCCTTTGGCGGCAAGTATAAGATCATCGATTTTGTGCTCAGCAACCTGTTCAATTCCGGCATCCGGCGCTGCTACATCCTGACCCAGTACCGGGCCTACTCGCTGAACAAGCATATCCGTGAATCATGGGGCAAATGGACCGGCCTGGGTGAGTTTTGCGTTGCCATATCACCGGAGACCAGCAGCGACAGCGAGGAGTGGTTCAAAGGAACAGCAGACGCAATCCTGCAGTACCTCCGTTTTGTAGAGACTGCAGACGCCGATTACGTGGCGGTCTTTGGCGGCGACCATATCTACAAGATGGATATCACCCAGATGATCGGCTTCCACAAGATGAACCGTGCCGATATCACCATCGCCGCTCTGGAGGTACCCCGGGAAGACGCAAGCCGGTTCGGCGTCTTTTCCGTAGACGAGGACTCCCGGGTGACCGCCTTTACCGAAAAACCGGCCAATCCTGAAACCATCCCGGGACGGGAGACCTGCTATGCCTCCATGGGCAACTACATCTTCCCCACCAAACGGCTGATCGAAGTGCTGCTGGAAGGGAAAAAGCGGCATGAAGACCTGGACTTCGGCAAACATATCATCCCGATGATGCTGGAAAAGGGAGATCGGGTCTTTGCCTACAACTTCAACGACAACCAGGTGCCGGGCATGAAATCGGAGGAACGGGGCTACTGGCGGGACGTGGGTACCCTTGACTCTTACTACGAGGCCAACATGGACCTGATCCATGTCAGCCCGCAACTGAACCTCTACAACTACAAATGGCCGATCCTGACCAATCAGGGCAACCTGCCGCCGGCCAAGACCGTTTTTGATGATGACGGACGCCGTGGCGTCAATATCGACTCATACGTGACCGGCGGCTGCATCACCAGCGGCAGTACCGTCAAACGCTCTATCCTGGGGCCGATGTGCAAGGTCAACAGCTACAGTCTGGTTGAGGACTCCATCCTGTTTGACAGCGTCAACGTCGGAAGAAATGTCAGGATCAGGAAGGCCATTATCGACAAAGGGGTCGTGATACCGGACGGTGCCACCATAGGCTATGACCATGCTGAAGATATCCGGCAGGGGTACACGGTAACCGAATCAGGAATTGTCGTTGTGCCGAGGAAGGATAAATAGGACCACAGCTGAAAAGGCCGCCTGAACAGATCAGGCGGCCTTTTTTCTGAGCAGCGCAATCAGTTCGTTGGGGGTACAGTTTTCCGGGACTGCAATACCGTTTTCTTTTGCTATCTCAAGCAGGTTGTTTGATATGAAGGCAGGAATGCCGCCGGCGTCAACCGCCTGCAACAGGTCTGAAGCAGCTTTGGTGACACCGGTATACCCGGGCTGTTCCTGAGCTTCGGTGTTCCCTTCAGAGGAACGCTCCTGTTCAAAGGAGTCAACAAACAGTGAAGCCCATCGTGCAAAGCTGTCGTCTGCTACCATAGTCTGAGCCGCCTAGCCTTTCGTCCTGTACGTAAAACAGCCACAAAAAATCCGTGCAAGGATAGCTTTTTCAAGCATGAACACCCATTCTCCCTATTCCGGCTGAAGAATCAACTTCAGCACTATCAGCAGCACCGTCGCAATAAAGACTGGCCGGATAAATCCGGCTCCTTTACGAATTACCAGGCGGGCGCCGATCCGGGCACCGCAAAACTGCCCTACCCCCATCAGGAGGCCAGCCTGCAGATGCACTTGTCCAGACAGCAGGAACAACAGCAGTGCTGTAATGTTGCTGGTAAAATTCATTACCTTGGTGGCTGCCGTGGCCCGGACCATGGAGTAGCCCAAAAGCAGCATGAAGGCCATGGCCCAGAATGATCCGGTACCAGGTCCGAGAAAGCCGTCGTAAAAGCCGATCAGCAGACCAAAAACCAGGTAAAACAGCCCTGCAGGCAGACGTGCATGGATATCTTCCTGTCCAAGCCGTGGCGAAGCCGACAGGTAGACCGCAATACCACCCAAAAGCCAGGGAATCAAACGCCTGAGCAGCACCGGGTCCAGAAGCTGAACCGCCCATACACCGAGCCCTGCACCAAGGGCAGTCCATAGCACCCCCTGCCGACAATCACGCAATCTGACATGGCCCGATCTGATAAAGTGCAACATAGCGCTGCCGGAACCGAAGCTTGCCTGCAGCTTGTTGGTACCAAGGGCCACCTGGGGAGGCAAGCCAACCGCAAGGAGCGCCGGAACGGTGATCAGCCCTCCGCCCCCGGCGATGGCATCCACAAGACCGGCAGCAAAGGCAGCACCAAACAGCACCATCAGCACAGTCCAGTCCATCAGGCCATAACCTTAAGCAGTTCTGGTGTCACGTGCACTTTTTTCTGCTTCAAGGCGTTTTACTTCTGCTTCCACCTGCTCGTTGTACTGTGTTTCAAACATCCGGCATCTCCTCTCCGGGCCATACGCTCATCAAGTCAGTCGATAAACCTGAGCACGTCTTCAAGGGGCACCCGTTCAGGACGCGGCGGCATGGAATCAGGGGTATCGGCAGGATAGCCCAGCGAGAGGCCCAGCAGTATCCGGGTGGTGGCAGGCAGGCCGAAGAACTCTTTGATCTGTGCGGCATAGTCCGTGAGGAAAGCTTGGGGTACGGTTGCCAGTCCCCGGGCATGGGCAGCCAGCATCAGGCTCTGGACGAACATGCCGGCGTCCAGTATGGACCAGGGGCCAAGGGCAGCGTCATGGGTAAGGAACAGGCCGCAGGGTGCGCCATAGAACCTGAAGTTTGCCTTTTTAGAGCGGAGAACCGATTCAGGCGCATTGAGGTCAATACCGGCCAGGGCAGAGCGCTTGGCCATCAGATCCCTGATGAGTAAATTCTGTGGTTCGGGCCACTCAGTGGGGGTGGGCAGGTCAGGGGTCGGTTCGACACGCTTTTCCATGAGATCAAGCAGCATGGTGGTGAGTTCGTTCTTGCGGCTGCCGGATACCGCCAGTACCTGCCAGGGCTGGCTGTTCTTGTAGGACGGTGTCCACTGGGCCGCTCTGATTACCTCGCGGATTGCCTCCTGTGGTACAGGGTCGGCCTTGAATTTGCGGACACTGGCCCGAGTAACGATACATTCGATGGCTTCCATGGTCTGCTCCTTTGGTCAAGTAATCAGCTGGGCGAGGGTTTCAATCCGTTCTGATTTAGTCACGCCTGTTGTTCTCCGTTACGCTTTCCATCCCATGCTCGTTCAGAGGGAACCATTCACAAACGTAAAACGGCATCCTTACCCTAAGGTAAAAGATGCCGTTTTTCTGTGCTTAATAGGACATTTCGCCAATTTCCGTACCGTGTGAAGATAGTTTTTGTACCCAAGAATATATTACATAAAATCAGTGCTGTCCAAGATAACCGGCTGATTCAATCCCGGGTTTAAAATATCAAG
>CAZOTC010000172.1:0-5995 GCA_964582605.1 uncultured Geobacter sp.
GCCGTGCGCCTCGGTACCTGTGCCATGCTCGATTGTGTTGTCTTCGGCAGGATCGCCGGAAAGAACGCCGCCAAAGAAAAGAACTGGGGCTAGGAGCCTGTCGGACCCAGGTAAAGTTAAAGACATTAGCACGCGGATCAAATCTGATTTTGGCGGATTTACGCTGATTTTCAGAAAACAGACGGTTTAAAATCCGTGTATATCCGCCTGATCCGCGTGCTATTTCCATGGTTCCTGATCAGTTTCAGTAACGACTGAAGACGTTGTAAGAGCTTAAAATTCCATTTTTCAGGAGTGTTTCAATCATGTCCTTCACGTTCATTACCACCAGACATGCAGCAATGCTCACAGCAGCGTCACTTGCGCTGCTTGTTGCCCTGCCGGCATTTGCAGCCCCCAAGCGCCTGACCTCCGCCAAACCGGACAACTGCAGCGCCTGCCACGGCAAGGACAAGGTGCTGCCGGAGGGCCACGCCAAAACCGCCAAAATGGCGCTCAGCGCCTGCCGGGAGTGCCACACCAAAGATTCACCGACAAGTCTGTCAGGAAAGCTGCCGCTCAGCCACCGGCACCAGTTGGCCGGTGTCACCTGTGTCAAATGTCACGGAAAGGCCAAAAAACAGACCCCGGTTGAAGCCGCTGTCTGTGAAACGTGCCATGAGCCGGCCAGACTTGCAGAGAAAACCGCCGGGGTAAAGCCACAAAACCCTCATACTTCGCCTCATTATGGAACTGCACTGGATTGCAACGTGTGTCACCACCAACATGCCAAGAGTGAAAACTTTTGCATTCAGTGCCACACCTTCAACTTCAAACTGCCCTAAGTCAGTTTTTACAGCCGGGACGGCTACAACAGTCCCCCGCGAGGAGAACATCTATGTTTGGTTTTGGAATGCCGGAGCTTATCGTCATCATGTCAATAGTGCTGGTTATCTTCGGCGCAGGTAAATTGCCTGAAGTCGGTCGTGCAATCGGCAAAGGGATACGTAATTTCAAAGAAGCAAGCGAAGGCAAAGAAGCCATCGAGCTGGACAAAAAGGTCTGATATAACCAAAGGCACCGTCATCCCCATGCCACCCACCATGACACCTGCCTCACACCCGACCGGGATCATGTCTTTTCTTCAAGGCGATCCCGGTCGGCAACTTCCCCACTGCCCCTGAATCAAAAAGAGTATCCGACGGAATCTGCCCTCCCCTTTATCGAGCATCTGGTGGAACTGCGCAAACGACTGATCATCATCGTGGTGGCGGTGGTCATCGGCAGGGGCTTTACCTGGAATCCAGCCGACAAGATCCTGATCTTCATGGAAAAGCCGCTGACCGGCACCACCTATCTGGATACAGCCAATCAAAAGGGCTGCCTCTACCTGAAAGAGCACTATCCTGCCGTCTACAGCCGTACAAAAAGAATCTACCTACGACATAAATGGAAATAAGAAGTCTTTAGCTGACATTCAATTCAGAAACAAACCTTCTCATAATGAAAGCCTTCCACATCAAACCGACAATCCCACCAAAGCGCAAATTAACATAAATAACTGTTTTGTATAGATTTTTATTTAGCGCTTCTGGTGGCACAGCTACTGCAAAACAGCAGTCCAAGCCGGAACATAGGCCGTGCCATGTGCGTAGAAGATGCGGACACCGAGATTCCCCCTCCTTCTCTCTGTTTCAGCGCTTCACGCACATGGCCAGGAATAACACTTGAAGTCATCACCGGTTACCGCGGGTTTGTTTATACAAAGCAAGAGCTGAAAGGAGGTAGCAGGCCGCACCAGCAATGCAAGAATCCCGCAGCACAAACTTCCGCTGCTTCAGTGGAACACTATCGAGTGAAAAGGAGACAGCAACATGAAAAAACGCATCATCAGTGCATCGATCATCGCAGCAGCCTTCGGCGTATCCGTACCGGCCATGGCTCTGGACGTCACCCCTTACGGTGCGATCCGGGTCGGCACCTGGTGGACCTCAAGCCAGTATTATGCGTACCCTGGGGCAACAGCTACTGCCAACGCCCCCAAGCCCGGCACCATTCAGAATGACGCCGACTTTACCCTTGATCTGCAAGGTGACAGCCTGGTAGGTGTCCGGGTCAAAGAGGGGGATTTCTCTGCAGTGGCTGAAATGGGTGCCTATAACCCGAAGGCCCGCCAGAACGGCGTTGAACTGCGCCTGTTGTTTGGCGAGTGGAACTTCGGCTCAGGCAAACTGCGGGTCGGCTATGCCCCCAGCCCCTATGTATTCCGCTCCGAACAGGTTTACGATGCCGATGGCGGTTTCAACGGCTACGCCTCCCTCTGGGATGGCCGCTACGCCCAGATCAAGGTGACTATGAACAACGGTCTGTACCTGACCCTGATGAAGCAGTCGGTAGGCGGCACCGGCTCCTACTTCACCACCAATACCCTGGGAGGCTGGCAGAATACTCCATTCAACATGACGGCATACAGCTATGCCTCAACCAGCACCAACTTTGACACCTACTTTCCCAAGACAATCCTTGGTTATGAAGGCAAGGCCGGCATCGTGACATACGGCGGTGGTGCAGCAGGTAACTTCTATAAAGTAACCCAGACCAACGCCGATGTTGTTGCCTCCAGAGATGAAATCTACTCTTACCTTGCCTTTGCCCATGCCACGGTGGATCTTGCCCCGATTCAGCTGAAGTTCCACGGCTACACCGGCCAGAACGTCGGCAACCTGATGGCGAACGGCGCCGCACCAGGTAACGGCACACAGCTGGGATCATACTATAATGCCGGCAGCAAGAGAAACTGTTATACCTATGGCGGATTCGGACAGATCGGTTACACTCTGAACAACAAAATCAAGATGTTTACCGGCGTTGCCTACGAGTCGAACGAAATGCGCAAAAGGGCTACCGATGATCGGATGAGCGCCTTTGCCAACCTGCAGTATGCAGTGACGAAGAACTTCAAGGTGGTACCGGAATTCTCGTATCTGAATGACATGCGCAGCAGCACCGGCCAGAAAGAGCCGCGGGTCTATGCTGCCGGCATCAAGTGGGAAATGACGTTCTAGTACAAACAGAAGAGCGGAGGCCTGGCCGGCAGCATGGTCCGGCCCGGCCTCCAGGTAGACCGCCACACGGGGAAGTGGCTTACGCAGCAGCTGCAGCAACACAGCTGCTGCCAACAGAAGGAGGGAGACTATGTCAGTTCTTGTTCGCACAGTATCGATCATCGTACTGTTGTTGGGTATCGGTTCATTCTGCAACGCAGCACCTGCTGCCAACGAAATTGCCAAAGATTTTGCGCCGATCGCCGGGTATGTGGTGCAGGCAAGCAGTGATGAGTATCTGATTGACCTGGGGATCGGCCAGGGGACGGTTGTCGGAGATATTTTCAATGTGGTTGGTCCCGGTGAGCCGATCACCCATCCGGTTACCGGCAAACTGTTAGGCACTCAGGAACGATCAAAAGGGTTGCTGCGCCTGACCCGCCTGAAAAGCGGCTATGCCCACAGCCGGCCGGTTGGTCCGGTTGACAGTATCAAACGGGGTGACGCAATCAATCGTTTTCAGGACCTGCAGGCCCTGTTCTGGGATTACACCGGCCAGGGAGAGCAGCTGGCCAAAGAGCTGAAGACGGCACTGCCTGCACTGCAATGGAAAGAATACAGCGCAGCCCAGCAGCAACGCCCTGCACTGCCTGAACGTCCAAAGGTTTTCAGCCCGACCATCTATTTCATCCTCACCAGCCAGGGGCTTGCCGTACGGGCGCCGGATTTTGAGCTGATCCGCAGTTATCCCGGCACCACCCCGCAAACAGCAGCTGTACCGGCAGCAACACCATCGGCAGCACAACCATCAGCCCAGCAGGCTGCTGCTGCACTTCCCGCGTTAACCGTTGTACCACCTGCCGCAGGCGGCGCAGTCCAGCAGGGAGGTGAACCGCTGTGGAACGCAGCATCGCTGAAGGGTACTCCGGTGGGGGTTGAAGTCGCTGATTTTGATGGAGACGGAAAACTGGAAGCGGCAATCGCCTTCACTGACCGGGTTGAAATCGGACGTCTGAATCCGGACGGCTACCAGATGCTGGGTGCAATCCGGCTTGATGCAGGGAGTCAGGCCTACTCACTCGAGGCGGCAGATCTGAATGCAAAAGGCCGCCCCGAGCTGTATGTTTCAGCTATGAACAGCAACGGCAACCCTTCCGGAATCTGTATCGAGTTCAACGGTGGACGGTACCGGACGACAATCAGCAAGATCCCCTGGCACCTGCGCCGGGTTACCCTGCCTGGTGAAGGAACGGTACTGCTGGCCCAGGAGTATGATCCACGGGGACGTGAGTTTGCCGGCCCGGTATTCAGGGTCAAGCGGTCCGGAGAACGCCTGACAGCCGGTGCAACGCTTGCCCTGCCGAAGCGGGTCAATCTGTACGGATTCGCCCCCTTCACCAACCAGGGACGCACACTGATAGCCTGGGTTGATGATGACGGCTACCTCACCGTATCAAACACTTCGGGCGAACCGCTGGCGGTCAGCGCCGACAGCGTTGGCGGAACAGAGTCATCGTTTGAAATGAACGACGAAACAGCTAATGGACTGGAATCACGAAGGATATATCTGAAGGGACGTGTCGAGATTACCAGCCGGGGCAACATCCTGGTCAACGCCAACAGCGGCATCAGTATCCTGGGGCGTCTCAGGATGTATACCAGATCGGAACTCAAGCTTTTCAGCCTGAACGGAACCAATCTCCGCGAGGTCTGGCATACCGCACCGGACAAAAGTTATCTGGCTGACTTCAAGCTGATTACAGGCAAACCGGGCGATCCTACCAGACTGGTAACCGTTGTGGCCTTCCTGACCATGAACCCGCTTGCTGAGCGCAAGGCAGCCCTGCGCCTGTACCAGTTGGACGCTCCGTAATGCATAGCCGTACACTACTTCCAGGCCCTGAACCGATTTCAGGGCCTGGAGTACCCTGCCACTCTTCATTGTAACCAGCGTACAGGCGGAAGCAAGGAAAACGCGAGTGAAGATAATCGCTATCATAGGCAGTCCTCAAGGCATGGGCGGCACTACCGGCCGTCTGCTTGAAGAGGTCATATCCGGTCTTGGAGCGGCAACGGAACTGGAGCTGCTTGACCTCTCAACATTGCAGGTACAGCCCTGTCTCGGCTGCGATGCCTGCCACAGGAGCGGCTGTTGCCATCTGCCGGACGACTATGAGAAGATCAAGGCCGGCCTGCTGGCCTGTGACGGCTTTATCCTGGCCAGCCCCAGTTATATCTTCAGTGTCACCGCCCAACTGAAGGCCCTGTTTGACCGCTGCAGCGGCCTGATTCACTGCCTGGCCCTGGAAGGCAAATACGGGGCCGTGGTTGCGACCTCCGGCGGCGCCGATCATGATGAACTGCTGCGCTACATGGTCCGTTTCATCAACTCTGCCGGGGCCCAGTCCGTGGGAGCCGTCAGCTCCATTGCGAACGGCAGGCGCAGCTTCCCCAAACAAAGCGAACTCTTTGACAGGGCACGGGAACTGGGCCGCGAACTCTGCCGCTGCATTCGGGAACAGGACCACTTTCCGGATCAGGCCGGCTACCGCGGCAGCTTCAAGGCCCGCATGAAACGACTGGTCGAGTCCCGCAAGGATGACTGGGGCTTTGAGTTCAGGCATTGGCAAAACCACCATACATCCTGATGTTGCCTGAAGGATGCCTGCTGCTTCAACTTTCTACCCAAACTACGCGCTAGGTTCTGTCCGTGCGGAGGTCCTGAACAGGCTGATCAAATCAAGAAGATATTTATCATAATGACTAACCGTCAACGGTCTCTTGTTCACACAAAATCTCATATTATCAACACATTACAACCTATGAATTGTGGCATTTTTTTTGCTTTAACATCTCAGACACTATTCGCGCGAATATGTTCAAAATGTGCTCAGGTGTACCGTAACCCGCCATGCAGCCTTCTCCTGCTGCATACCCAAAATGCAACGAGCACAAGAACCGGAATACGATTT
>CAZOTC010000173.1:0-5937 GCA_964582605.1 uncultured Geobacter sp.
CTACCGACGACCTGACCCTGGGAACCCGGCTGGAGATTGCCGTATCGCCAGACCGCTCATCCGCAGTGTCGCAGAAGGACAAGACCATCGGCGACCTGTTTGATCAGCGCTGGGTCGAACTGTCACTCACCAGCAAGGCCTTCGGCAAGCTCTCGATCGGCAAGGGCGATACCGCTTCCAATACCACGGCCGAGATCGATCTTTCAAAGACCGATGTGGTCCAATACGCCAGCATCACCGACATGGGAGGCGGGTTTCTGTTCCGCAGCAAAGTCGGTTCAAAAGCTTTCATCCCCAACAGCACAGGCAATCTGAAAGTTTCCGATGCCTTTAACAGCTTTGACGGACTCTCCCGCCAGTCACGCCTGCGTTACGACAGCCCCAGGCTGTACGGTTTCAGTCTGGCCGGATCACTGGTCAGCAATCAGCGTTCCGACCTGGCACTGTTCTGGGGAGGAGAAGGCTTCGGCTTCAAGGGAGCCGGCGCCTTTGCCGTCTCCAACCCGAAACTGGCAAATGCCGGTCTACTGTACGACGGTTCCTTTTCCTTGCTACACAGCACCAGCGGCCTTAACCTGACCCTGTCCGGCGCCATGCAGGAGTATAACCTCCGCAGGGACGCCACCAACCTGTACGCCAAACTGGGCTGGCTGGCCAACCTGACCAGCCTTGGCTACACCGCCTTCGGGGTTGACTACACCCGCTCCGAACATCTGGCGCAAAACGGAGACAAGGGCTATTCAGTGGGGGCGGCTGTGGTTCAGACATTTGAGACAATTGCCACCGAGCTGTACGTCCAGTATCGGATCTATTCGCTGGACAGGGCTGCCGGGAGTACGCCGGTCGCCAATATCAATCTGGGCATCTTCGGGGCCAGGGTAAAGTTTTGAACCGCACACTGGTAACCGTTCTTGTCTGTCTTGTGCTTTCCGGTTGCAGCGGTATCAAGCCGTACACCCCACCAAACCACCGTGAAGAAGGGCCACCCGGAGGGCTGTTCAGCGGGTCCAGCGGTGAGTGGAGCATCGGCATCGGCAGATCAACTGAAGAGAAAGGAGAAAATCAATGAAAACAGTACCCCGGCTGTGCCTGATCTGCGTTCTGCTGCTTGCCCCCGCACTGGCCCAGGCATTTACGATAAGCGGCAACTACTCCAGCAGCGAAGGGGCCGTGACACTGCAGCAAAACGGCGACCGTATCAGCGGCCGTTACACCAACGACAACGGTGAGCTCACCGGCCTGATGTTCGGCAACATCTTTGAAGGGTTCTGGATTGAGGACGGTTCGGATCGCCGCTGCGCCACCCCAAAAAACGGCCGCTACCACTGGGGACGGGCAACGTTAACCTTTGACAGCAACGGCTTCAGCGGTGTCTGGGGCCATTGCGACGACAAGCCGACACGCTCCTGGACCGGTTCGCGCAGCAACGGCGGCGGACAGGGCTTTGAACCTCCGGCTCAGGCAGATCATGACCCGTTTACCGTCAACACCGAAGGTCCCTCGTTGGAAGGAATCTGGTCTTCATCAGAAGGGGCCATAACATTCCGGCAGCAGGGCAACCGGATTGCCGGACGTTATACCAATGATAATGGAGAGATTGCAGGAGTGCTGCACAACGATACCCTGAGCGGCTACTGGATTGAGGACCACTCGGCCCAACGCTGTCAGTCACCCAGAAACGGCCGTTATTTCTGGGGCAGAATGGAGTTTCGTTTCTCAGGCAACCGGTTTTCAGGCAAATGGGGCTACTGTGACGGTCCCTTAACCGCCGGAGCCTGGGGCGGAGAACGCAAGTAACCGGGAGGACCCGCCATGTCTGCTGCACCGTCACCTGAAAACCTGGCCGTTGCCCTGCTTGCCCCCAATCTTTCCAGACATCCGGACAAGATCGCCTACCTCTGCAACGAAGAATCGGTCAGCTACCGCCGGCTTGCCGATGCGGCCTGCCGTTTTGCCGCCCTGCTGCAACAGCGCGGTATCGGCAAGGGTGATCATGTGATGCTGGTACTGCTGGACTCTCCGGTCTTTGTGGCAGCCTTTCTGGGTACCGTACTGGCCGGTGCCGTTGCAGTTCCGGTCAGCACCGCCCTTACAGCTGACGACTATTGCTACATCTGCGCGGACTCAGGGGCCGGATTGCTGCTGCTCTCCCCCTCACTGCCGGCCGCAGAGTCTGTCCCGCTTGAAGGCACTGCACGGATTACCTGCAGCGAATCCCTCAACGGCTGGCTTGACCACTATCCGGCAGCTCCCCTTGCTGCGCCGTCACCTGCGGCAGATGACCTGGCCTTCATGCTCTACACCTCCGGTTCCACCGGCAAACCCAAGGGGGTGCCGCACCGCCACCGCGATCTGCTGATTGCTGCAGAGCAATACGCGGTCAAGGTTGTGGGCATGCACCGGGATGACCTGGTCTTTTCAGCCAGCAAGCTGTTCTTTGCCTATGGCCTGGGCAACAGCCTGGCCTTTCCGCTCTTTGTCGGAGCAACCGCCCTGCTGCATACCGGTAAACCGCTGGCAGAGCAGCTGCTGAGACTGATCAACACATACCGCCCAAGCCTGTTTTTTTCTGTACCTACCGTCTTTGCCCAGATCATACTTTCAACAGCCGATGCACACTTAAACCTGCCGATGCGGCTCTGTGTCTCTGCCGGCGAAGGTCTGCCGACTGCCGTCCTTGATGCCTGGCGTATCCTGACCGGCATCGAGATTATGGATGGTATCGGCACCACCGAGCTGACCCATATCTTTATCTCCAACTACCCCGGTCGGATACGGGCAGGCTCTGCAGGTCAGGCAGTACCGGGCTACGAGATCCGTCTGGTCGACGACTCGGGCAGTCCGGTGTCTGCAGGCACTGCCGGACATCTCCAGGTACGGGGGGACACCACAGCCCCCTGTTACTGGAACCTGCCGGAAAAAACAGCCGCGACCATGTTGCCGGACGGCTTCATCAAAACCGGCGATGTCTTTATTGAAGAGGAAGGGTACTATTACCATCGCGGACGCAGCGATGACATGCTGAAGGTGGGGGGGCAATGGATTTCACCGGTACAGGTGGAGGAGGTACTGAGTTCACATCCGCTGGTGGCTGATTGCGCGGTCGCATCCTGCACGGTAATGGGCCTGTCGCGACCGGCTGCACATCTGCTCCTCAAGCCCGGCTGTTCAGCCGGCCCTGCCCTTGAGAATGAGCTGCGAAGATTTACAGCTGCCAGCCTGCCTGATTATAAGGTGCCGGTACGCTATTTTGTTGTGGATGAGCTGCCACGTACCGCCACCGGCAAGGTCCAGCGCTTCAAGCTCAGGAGTTGACCTGGCCGATACTCAGTCACCCCGGCAACAGCCGGCAATAACCGCTTCAAGCTCTTCTCGAATCAGCGGTTTGGCAATAAAACCGTCAAACCCTTCACCCAGCATCGACTCATGGAAATTCCAGCGCACGTAGGCGGTCTGGGCGATCACAGAGACATGCGACCTGCCCAGCTCATGCTCCAGTGCACGAATCTGCAGTAATGCGTCAAACCCGTTCATGACCGGCATCTGGATATCCATCAGCACCAGATCAAAAATCTGACGACGACAGGCCTCAACCGCCTCTTTTCCGTCACCGGCCGTTACCACCTGATGCCCCAGCTTCCGTAACATCCGCTCTGACGTAACGGAACTCAGATAATCATCCTCCACCAGCAGGATCAGTAGTTCCCGGTTCACGGTCTCACCACCTCTGCCGGCTGTTACCCGGTCAAGGGGCAGCTCAAGACAAAAACTGCTGCCGCTACCCGGTACACTCTCTGCGCTGATACTGCCCCCCATCGCTGCAGCAAGACGCCTGCAGATAGCCAAACCCAAACCAAGGCCTCCAAACCTGCGGGTATGGGACATATCGGACTGAATAAACATCTCGAATACCCCGTCCAATTTATCGGGTTCTATCCCGATACCGGTGTCGGTCACTCTGAACCCGGCCAGGACCGCCCCATCCTGCAGGTCACGGCAGGTGATGCTGATCGTGACTGAGCCTTGCTCGGTAAATTTGATTGCATTCCCGATCAGGCTGTGCAGTATCTGGCGAATGCGAACCCGGTCGCCAACAAGCTCCGCAGGCAGATCAGGCGGCACCTCCTGAAGGAGAGCGATCCCCTTCTGACGCGCAGCACCGTCATGTACCTGTACCGCCTCATCCAGGCACTGGCGGGGAGAAAACGGCTGATGTTCCAGATAAACACCTTCTGCTTCAAGCTTTACCAGTTCAAGCAGGTTGTTCACCAGCGTCAGCTCATTGGCTGCAGCCTCCTCAACCATACTCAAAAACTCATCCTGTTCCTCAGTCAGCTCGGTAAAGCGCATCAACTGAAGACCACCGATCACTCCGTTTAACGGCGTACGCAGTTCGTGGCTCAGGTTTGCCATCAGATCACTCTTCATCCGGTTTGAAGCCTCTGCCAGTTCCTTGGCAGCCTTCAGCTCATCTTCTGCCTTGAGCCGTTCAATCACATTCCAGACGCTATCCAGAAAGAGCTGTAACTGGCGGACATCACTCTCGGTATACTCTTCTTCCTTGTTGCCGACTCCGACTACGGCAATGATGTTGCCGTTGCGGAAGATAGGCAGATTCAAATACCGCTTCAGTGACTCATGCCCTGCAGGAATCTCATTCATGAACGGATGTAGCGTTGAACAGTCATTCGTGATTACCGGTTTACGCTGTCGGACCGCCTCACCCAATAAACCGGCCTTGTCCAGTTCATGGACGGTCTGTTTGTCAACAATCGCAGAGTTCGGCATACCTGCAGCCGACCAGGAGTACAGGGTAAACAGCCGCAACTCCTCGTCATAAAAATAAACAGAACCGATCCGGCTGTCGGACAGGATCAGCGCCTGCTCCAGCGCCGTATCCAGCAGTTCTGAACAGCTGGGGTGATTCATGGCGTATATCTTGAGCTGCGCCTTCTGACGACGAATGTCCCTGATCGAGCGATCAGCATGCTGGTTGGCCGCAAGGACGCTCTGTTGAGCAGCCAGCCGGGACAGCCCCTGATCGATCAGCATCTTGGTCAGGCTGCTCATCAACTTGAGGATCTGCTCAAACCGGTCCCTGGAAATAACCGGCACCGATACAAGCACCTGCAGAAACCGGTCCGTATCAAAGCAAAAACGGTCTGCTTCTTTCCGGTAATGCTCAAGATCAGGCTGTTCGGCAAAGACCTGTCCGATCAGCAAAGCACCCAGACGCTCACCCTGAATAATGATCGGTTGTGCAGCATCCAGCAGACCGTGAGGACAGAGGGTGCTAACCGGATGCCCGACAACGACTTCCTCCTGCAACAGAGCCCTGCTCAGGCGGCAACTACTGGAAGATTCCGGAAAAGCATCGTAAAATTGGGTACACAGCGCCGGCCTGGTGCTGGAAACAAGGATGGCCCCAATGGTGTCTATTATTGCAACCGAAACGCCGGTAACTTCGTAAAAGTTATCCATCAAGCGCTGAAGTTTCGGAAAATCAAACAGGTCTGCCAGGACAGGAGGCATTGCGAGCTCCAGGTGAAGTATCGTTACAAACGGATGCGAAAGTAGCATTAACAAGAGCTGCAGACAATAGGGTGATCCCCCCATAACCAGCTTAGACCACTCATTTTGTTATGATTATATGATTAAACTCAACTCAAGGCAGCTGAATCGCCCCCTGTGGTAAACCAAAGCGGATACCGATCCGGGCCGCCCCCAGAGCTGCGACAAACTGTAGCATATCATCTTTAGGCAACCGGACTTGACCGCCCAATTTCTGCTGCAGCAGTTCAGCTGCCGTCGAAAAGCGCAGCACTCCTCCCGCCAGCACCAGTTCATCCTGCAGACCGGCCTGCCGCAGAATCTGCAGGGCACGCTCAACACAGGCGATCAGCGCCCCCTGCATGATATCCTGCGGGAGGACCGCCT
>CAZOTC010000174.1:0-5921 GCA_964582605.1 uncultured Geobacter sp.
AAAGCGAGGGCTTCAAGTCCCTGGCTGAGGGTGAGTCTGTAAGTTTTGACATTGTGCAGGGTCCTAAAGGCCTGCAGGCTGCAAACATTGTTAAACTGAAGTAATTATCACGCAGATACACGACCGGAACGGTCCGCTGAGTACTCAGTGGGCCGTTCTTTTTTTGGGCGGATGCCCCGGCTTCTGCCGCCGTTGTTGCGGTGCTGTTCTGTGCCCGGCAGCTACTGCCCCGGCATTCAAAAGCTGAAGCAGATCATCCCGGCCATCTTCCCGCAACACCGTAATCGCCCGCTGACGTTCCTCCGGCAGATGCCAGAGCAGAATCGCCTTCTGCAGGATTTTCTCCCGATCGGTCCGTGCCACATGCACCGGTTTACCGCTTTCAGGATCAAGCCCGGTATAGTACATACAGGTGGCAGCAGTGCCGGGAGTCGGGGTAAACTCCTGCACCTGTTCAACCTTCAGCTTTAAGCGCTGCAGTTCCTGCAGCACCACCACCATATCATCCACACGGCAGCCGGGGTGGCCTGAGATCAGGTAGGGCACCACCGCCTGCTGCTTGCCAATGGCACGGCTTACCTCCCGGAACCGCTCCAGAAACCGGCTGAAAACCGCCTTGCCCGGCTTACGCATCAGGCTGGTAACCTGATCTGCCAGATGCTCCGGCGCCACCTTCAGCAGTCCACCCACATGCTGTGCAACCAACTGTTGAAAGTAATCCGGCTGCTGTTCCAGCAGATCATGCCTGATGCCGGAGCTGACCGTAATGGTACGCACACCCGGTTGATGGCCTGCCTTGCGCAACAGTCTCACCGCCTGCTGATCCGTAGCCTTCAGGTTAGGACAGGGCTTGGGGTGCAGGCAGCTGGGACGGCGACACCCCTTGCCGCCATCAGGAGCGCCGCAGCCGGTACCGTACATATTGGCCGTGGGGCCGCCAATATCACTGACCGTACCACGGAACCAGGGCTTTTTGCTCAGCTGCTGCAACTCTGCCAGCAGCGAAGCCGGTGAGCGGGACTGGATGAACTTTCCCTGATGTGCGGTGATGGCGCAGAACGAACAGCCGCCATAGCAGCCACGGTGACTGGTGAGTGACAGCTTGATCTGTTCAAAGGCCGGGATCGGCTCCTTATAGCCCGGGTGCGGTTCTCTGCTGAACGCCAGGGCATAGATCGCATCCAGCTGCTTTGTGGAAAGCGGCTGGGCTGGCGGGTTGCAGACAAGTATCCTATCGGCATGGGGCTGGGCCAGGGTGCGGGCACAACCGGGGTTCAGCTCCTGCTCCATGGTACGGAAGGCCTGCAGGTAATCAGCAGCTGAATTGGCAACCTGCTCACAGGAAGGAAGCAGCAGCGCGCCTTCAGGGGCCGTCTTTGCTGCATAGGCGGCGCTGCGCAGATCTGTCCTGATCTGCTCCAGTGTTTCACCGGCCTTGAGGCGTTGGGCAAGTTCAAGCAGCGGATATTCGCCCATGCCGTACAGCAGCAGATCTGCCTTGGCATCCAGCAGAATCGAGCGCCGCACCTTATTGTCCCAGTAATCATAGTGGGCCAGGCGTCGTAACGATGCCTCAATACCACCCAGCACCACCGGCACATCCCGGTAGGCCTCCTTCAATCGTGAGGTGTAGCTGATACAGGCCCGGTTGGGGCGGGCACCATGCCTGCCGCCCGGTGTGTAGGCATCGTCATGGCGCAGTTTCTTGCGCGGGGTGTAGTGTGCCACCATCGAATCCATGGCACCGGCAGTCACCCCGAAGAACAGGCGTGGTCTGCCCAGCGCCATAAACGGTTCCTTGCTGCGCCAGTCCGGCTGTGGGATGATCCCCACCCGGAAACCGTGGGACTCCAGCCAGCGCCCCAGCAGCGGCACTCCAAAGGCCGGATGATCAATATAGGCATCGCCGGTAACCAGGATGATATCCAGCTCATGCCAGCCCTTGCTGCGGGCCTCATCAAGGCTTATCGGCAGGTGACGGCTCAAGGGAAGATCGCTAGCCCTTCCAGCCCCGTGGTCTCCGGGAAGCCACAGACGAGGTTCATGTTCTGGATCGCTTGGCCTGAAGCACCCTTGACCAGGTTATCGATGGCGGATACCACCACGATCCGGTTGGTGCGACTGTCCAGGGTGATACCGATGTCACAGAAGTTTGATCCTCGCACAAAGGCAGTTGAGGGGAACTGTCCTTTGGGCAATGGGCGGACAAACGGCTCATCCTGATAGGTATCAGCATATAGCGCAACCAGTTCATCGGTGCTCACCGCTTTGGTAGGGGTTGCATAGATGGTGGAGAGGATGCCACGATCCATCGGCACCAGATGGGGGGTAAAGGTGATGGTTACCGGCTTGCCTGCCAGTAAAGAAAGCTCCTGCTCGATCTCCGGGGTATGACGATGCACACCGCCCACGCCGTAGGCCTTGAAGGAGTCGTTCACTTCGCAATAGAGTGAATCAACCTTGGCGCTTCTGCCTGCACCGCTGGTGCCTGACTTTGAGTCGGCAATGATGGTGGCCGGATCAATCAGCCCGTTGTCAAGTAATGGTTTGAGACCCAGAATCACGCTGGTGGGGTAGCAGCCGGGGTTGGCCACCAGTCGTGCCTGCCTGATCAGATCCCGCCGCAGCTCCGGCAGGCCAAAGACCGCTTCGGGTAGCAGGTCCGGATTCAGGTGCGGCTCATACCAGGCGGCATAGACTTCCGGATCATGCAGCCGGTAGTCGGCAGACAGGTCAACCACCTTTTTGCCGGCAGCCAGAAAATCAGGCACTACCTTCATGGCAGCCTGGTGCGGCAGTGCGGTAAAGATCATGTCGGCCTTGGCAGCTATGGCAGTCGGATCAAGCGGCTCAAGCACCAGATCGCACCGGCCACGCAGAGTTGGAAAGGTGTCGGAAATCCGCTTGCCTGCGCTTTGCTCAGAAGTAACACAACTGATCTCAATCTGTGGGTGCCGGTCCAGCAGACGAATCAGCTCAAGGCCGGTGTAACCGCTGGCTCCTACAATTGCAATCTTCAACATGGTTGTTATTCTCCTTCTTCTGCAGTTGCGGATGACGTACCAGTTACCGGCTCCGACTCAACCACATACAATTCATACAAGATAGCCAGCAACAGCGGCCCAAAGATGGCTCCCAGTACCCCGAAGGCAGCCAAGCCGCCAAAGGCGCCGATCATGATCGGCAGAATCGGTAACGTTACCCGGCTGCTCATGAATATCGGCTTGACAACGTTGTCTGACATCCCCACGGCAAGAAAACCCCATAGTACCAGGATCAGCGCCTTGATCGCCGCTCCTTGCAGGTAAAGGTAGATGGCGGCCGGCAGCCAGATAATGGCGGTGCCCACCACCGGTATCAGGCCGCCGATAGCGGTTAAAACGGCCAGCAGGAGTGCAGAGGGAACCCCAAGCACCAGATAGGCGGCGCCTGCCAGAATTCCCTGTACCAGGCAGGTAAGCAGGGTACCAAGAATAAACCCGGAGAGGACGTTATGAATGACCTGAGACAGCTTCTGGTGCAGGTCGGGTTCTAGCGGCACCATCCGTTTCAGCCGGGCTGTGGCCTGCTTTCCGTCAAGATAGACGAAAAAAAGAATGAAAAGCATAAAGACCATATCGACCAGAATACCGAAAGAGTTTGATAATAGCGACGTAAGAAAGCCGAGCAGTTTCGATACGGCCTCCTTTGAGTTGCTCATGACACTACCGGCCAAGTCCAGCTCTGTACCCCCAAGCAGCGACTTGAGCTTGTCAAGGTAGGGGGCAAGTTGTGGGCTGGCAGCGTACTTTTGTATGATCAGATTGGCGGAGTCGCTGCCCAGCGAGCTGCTGAGCAGTCTGTAAAGATGGGCGACTTCTTGAGCCAGGACGGACAACAGGCTGACTGCGGGCAGGACAAAGACCAGCACTACCGCCAGCGTCATCAGGCTGCTGGCAAGGATTGCCCGGCCATTCAGCAGGCTAAGCAGCCGTTGATAGACGGGAAAGGTGATGATGCCGATGATCAGGGCCCAGGAGATGGGGGACAGAAATGGTAGTGCAATCCTGATAAGCAGGTAGCAGCATGCCAGGATAAGGGTATAGGCAAGTAATGTTTTCAGAAGTGGGCGGTCCATACTGTCTCCCAAACACAAGTTTGCGGCTATAGTACGTAAAAAGAAAGGGAAGACCCTTGCGGATCTTCCCTCCTGTAGCACACTTTGCAGCGTATGAACAGTGACCGGATTAGCGCTTGGAGAACTGGAAGCGGGCGCGAGCTGCACGGCGTCCATACTTCTTCCGCTCTTTGACACGGGAGTCACGGGTAATGAAACCGGCCTTCTTCAGTTCTGCACGTTGTTCCGGATCAGCTTCAAGCAGAGCCTTGGTGATGCCGTGCTTGATGGCACCGGCCTGACCTGAGTCTCCTCCACCGCAGACATTGACAAAGATATCGAATTTACCGACATTCTCGGTCAGCTCCAGCGGTTGACGAACCACCATCTTGGAGGTCTCACGGCCAAAGTACTCGTCAAGGGTCTTGTTGTTAACAACAATACGGCCTGCGCCGGGCTTAAGCCAAACGCGGGCTATCGAACTTTTTCTTTTGCCAGTGCCGTAAAAGCTGACTGCTGCCATATCTTTATCTCCTCAAAAACGTAAAAGTTTACAGTGCAAGTTGTGCAGGCTGTTGAGCCTCGTGGGGATGGCTGGTGCCGCTGTAGATCTTCAGCTTCTTCAGCATGTGACGAGCCAGCTTGTTTTTGGGCAGCATCCCTTTAACGGCCTTGCGAATCAGTTCTTCAGGCTTCTTGGCCAGCATCTCGCCGGCAGTGGCCGACTTGATGCCGCCGGGGAAGCCGCTGTGGCTATAGTAGACCTTGTCGGCAACTTTGTTGCCGGTCAGGGCGATCTTTTCTGCATTCACCACTACCACAAAATCACCGGTATCAACACTGGGGGTAAAAATCGGCTTATGCTTGCCGCGCAGTACGTTTGCTATCTGGGTAGCCAGGCGACCAAGTACTGCATTTTCAGCATTCACCACGAACCACTGGTGGTTTACCGTCTCTTTTTTCGCTACTTCTGTTTTCATTCCTGAACCTCACATCGGCAAGACTAGAGAGCCGCCTTAGTTTTACGAAGAGGTGTACCATACGTGACCACCCTGGTGGTGTCAAGCAAATTTTTTGTTCCTGATTCTTAACGGAGTTGCCAGTAGACCGCGATATGTGCTACAGAGTCAAAACTTTCAGGCAGTACTTACTTCATATCAACCAAAGGACCCATACTCTATGAGTATAGACCGGCAAAAAATCGAGCATGTGGCAAAGCTGGCCCGTCTGGCGTTGCGTGATGATGAAAAACAGCTCTTCACCAGCCAGATGGGGGCAATTCTGGCCTATGTAGAAACCCTGAACGAGCTGGACACGACTGATGTGCAGCCGACCTCTCACGCAGTACCGATGCAGAACGCCTTCCGTCCCGACACGGCTGCGCCGTCCATTGGCCATGAGCGGGCCCTGGCCAATGCGCCGGACACCAACGAGACCTACTTCCGGGTTCCCCCGGTCATAGAATAGAGTATAGAACCATGGAACTTTACGAACAGACAATGCAAGGGCTGCACCGGCAGCTCAAAGAGCAGAAGGTCTCTTCCGTTGAACTGACCAGGGCGTTTCTGAGCCGGATTGAAGCAACCGACCAGGCGGTCAACGCATTTATCACCGTTGCTGCAGAGCAGGCGCTGGCTGCTGCCGAGGCTGCGGATCAGCGGATTGCTGCCGGACAGTGCGAAACTCTGACCGGTATCCCGCTGGCTCTCAAGGATATCTTTCTGACCGACGGGATTCGTACCACCTGTGCATCAAAGATGCTGGGCAATTTTGTTGCCCCCTATGATGCCACGGCCTGGGCAAAGCTGAAGGCGCAGGGGGCGGT
>CAZOTC010000175.1:0-5870 GCA_964582605.1 uncultured Geobacter sp.
GGGGAACATGGTTGGAATATATCGGATGCTCAAGATTGCTGTTTTGGCCGGCTTGGTTGCTGTTGTATCAGGCTGTGCAACTACTCAGATTACCTCAAGCTGGAAGGAACCGTCCTATCAAGGACCGCCGCGTAAAACCATGGTAATAAGTATGTCAAAACAGTCGGTAAACCGGAGGGTCTTCGAGGATGAATTTGTCAGACAGCTGAAGTCCCGGGGAACCGATGCCTTTGCCAGTTATACCGTGCTGCCGGACGCGTTGGAGGCAGACCACACGGCAATCGCTGCTGCTGTTCAGAAGCAGGGGGCGGATACGCTGCTGATCAGCCGCCTGATCAGCCAGAAGACAAAGACAACGTACATACCGGGCACGGTCGAGCCGATGCCCGGCTATTACGGCAGATGGTCGCATTATTACGGGTTTGGCTATGATGCCATGTACACCCCCGGTTACGTGTCTGAAGAGGAGTACGCGATTGCCGAAACCAACCTCTATGACGTGAACGGGGACAAGCTGCTCTGGTCTGCCGCATCGGAGACCGCTATCAAGGGGTCTGATCAGGAACTGATCAAATCATTCATTCAGGTGATGATTAAGACCATGGTTGAAAAACAAATATTACGTTAGCAGTGGTTTGTGCATAGATGTCGTTTACTACAGATCAACCGGATGGTCATTACATGAAGTTATTACACTGTGTTGCAAACTGTATTTGCCTGTTTCTGCTGGTGTTGTCAGCCGTGGCAGGGCTCCCGGAGGCTGCCTTTTCCCAACCTGTTGCTTCTCCACGCTACAAGCAGGGAGAGCTGATCGTCCGCTTCAAGGACCCGGCCAGGGCAGCAAAGACCCTGGCAGCGCATAAAGCCGGCAGTTTAAAGTCCTATACCGGTCTGAAGCTGGAGCATGTCCGGCTGGCGCCGGGTACCAGTGTGCAGGAGGCCCTGGCAGCATACCGCAATGATCCCAACGTGCTGTATGCCGAGCCGAACTACCGGGTTAAAAAGGCAGCCACCCCTTCGGATACACAGTATGCCTCACAATGGAATCTGCCGCTGATTTCCGCCCCTTCAGCCTGGGATCGTTTTACCGGTAACCGCGACATGGTGGTGGCGGTGCTGGACACCGGGGTCGCCTACACCCATCCTGACCTCGCTGCCAACCTCTGGACCAATCCGGGTGAGATCCCGAACAACGGTATTGACGATGACCATAACGGCATCATTGATGATTACTACGGTGCAAACTTCGGCGGCACCCGTGGGGCTGGTGATCCCTGGGATGACGATACTGCTGACAGTCACGGTACCCATCTGGCCGGTATTGTGGGGGCTGTCGGGAACAACGCCCTGGGGGTGAGCGGTGTCAACTGGGCGGTCAGGGTGATGGCGGTCAAGTTCCTGCATGGTCCGGACGGCAGCGGTGACCTGAGCGATGTACTGAAGGGGATCGAATATGCCCTGTCCAAACAGGCAAAGATCATCAACCTGAGCTTTGAGGTTGATGAAGACCCGACCCTGATAAATGATATCAAGTCATTGCGTGAGGCGATAGCTGCTGCTGACCAGGCCGGTGTGCTGGTGGTGTCGGCAGCAGGCAATTCCGGGTCTGATCTGGATAACGTCAATATCTATCCCGCCTCGATCCGGCAACCCAACAACATCAGTGTTGCAGCAGCAACCCGCATCGATACCCTGGCAAGCTATTCCGGTTTTGGGCGTCATACCGTTGATCTGGCGGCTCCCGGCGGTGCAACGACCGGATCGAGCAACGCCATTCTCAGTACGGTCTGGCTGAATAACGGCACTCTGCAGTATCGCACCCTTGCCGGAACCTCTGCCGCAGCGCCACATGTCAGCGGCGCCCTGGCGCTGGTCTGGGGCAGTGCTCCCGGACTTTCCCACTATCAGGTAAAGGCCCGTATCCTGAACGGAGTTGATACCCTGCCCTCATACGCTTCAACCATCAGCGGGGGACGCCTGAATCTCTCCCGATCATTCTCTATTGGTGAGTTGCCTGCTATCTTCAATGTGTCTCCCTACCGGATACCGGCTGCAGGTGGGACTGTTTCCATCAGCGGTGTAAACTTCGGGGCAACACCAGGGCGTCTGATGCTTGGGGCGTTGCAGCTGGCCACCTCATCCTGGAGTGATACTGCCATCACCGCCTTTGTTCCCGGCACGGCTGCAAGCGGCCTGCTGCAGGTAAACGGGGCCGGCTCCGGATTCCAGATGGCGGTGGGAGGGCCGACCGTACAACTCACGGCTGTGCCTTCCAGTGGTGTTACCCCCCTGAATGTCACCATTACCTCGCAGATCTCCAGTACATCGGCAATTGTCAAGTACGAATGGGATTCGGGCGACGGTGTATTCCAGACCAGGACCAGTGGTACACTTTCCACCAGCTTCAGTACTGCCGGGAACTATCTGATCAGGTTGCGGGTAACCGACAGCCAGGGGCAGACTGGAATCGGCAGCACTACCGTGACGGTCAGTAATCCGTCTTCCGGTGGTGGCGATGGTGGTGGTTGTTTTATTGCAACCGCAGCCTACGGCAGTTATCTGCATCCCAGGGTGCAGCTGCTGCGTGATTTCAGGGATCGTTTTCTGCTGACCAACGGTCCTGGACGCCTGTTGGTCCGGGCCTACTATGCCGTCAGCCCGCCTGTGGCAGCTGTGATCAGCCGTCATGAGGGGCTCCGCGTGATGAGCCGCGCTGTTTTGACGCCGGTTGTGCTGGCAGTGGCCTATCCGTTGCCGGCGTCAGCACTTATTCTGGCGTTGTCTGGAGCCGCTCTGCTGCTGCGCAGGCGACTGATGCAGGGCCGTTCTGTTGCCAAGTAGGATGGTGCCGGCGTGGCCCTGCACACCCCCACCATAGTCTTACTTTCAATCACCGTTGATCTGCTGCTGGTGCTGATTCTACTGCATGCCTGGCGAACCCGCACCACCTACCCCGGTTTTCTGTACTGGGTTGCCGGCACCGCCTGCTGGACCGCAGGCTCTTTTTTGAACATGATACTGGCCGGTCTGCAGCCGGTTTTCATACCCCGCATCATCGGTATCGGCCTGATCCTGCTGCACCCGATCCTGCTCTACGAAGGGTTGGTCCGCTTTTACGGTTTTGAACGGCGATGGTTCAAAACGCCCCTCAACCTCACCCTGGGCGGTATCCAGCTGCTGATTTCCTGCTACTACACTTATGTAACCGATGATTACGCCCTGCGAACCGCTTTTTTCTCCCTGACATTTTCGTTTCTTTTCGGCAGGGTTGCTGTTGAACCATTGCTGCATCGCGAGGTCCGCCGCCATTCGATGCAGTGGCTGATATCAATCAGCATTCTGCCACTGATCACATTAGTGCTGCTGCGGGGTGTCCGGCATTTCGGCATCCTTGACGTCATTTCCCATCCGGTCGCAGCAATGGCGGGTGATTCACTTCTGCGCTGGATATTATTGTACGGTTTTGTCGTGGAGGTGGTAATCGCCTACAGTTACCTCTCCCTCACCAGCGACCGGGTGGAGCGAGAACTGCAACAGGCCCGACAGGCCGCCGAGGCCGCCAGTCGGGGCAAAGACTCATTTCTGAAGATGATCAGCCATGAACTGCGCAGCCCGCTGGCAATCATCACCGGCATCGCCGAACTGCTGGTGCGCCGGAGCGACAAAGACGATGAACTGCCCCGCATGCTGCAGCGGGCGGCGCAGCACCAGCAGCGCCTGATTGACGACCTGCTGGATAGTGCTGCGATTGAAACCGGAAAGGTCACTATCAGCCCCCATCCCTTCAGGCTGCACCGGCTGCTGGATGAATTCAGGGATACCTACCTGCCCCAGACCCGGGCCAAGGGGATCGAGTACCGGGGCATACGGTCTGCTGATCTGCCGGACCTGGTTGTCGGCGACCGGCAGCGGATATTTCAGGTCTGTGCCAACCTGTTTGAAAATGCCTTGAAATACACCCCTGCCGGGGGCTCTATCATCGCCCGTGCCGAGTTGCTGGCTGACCAGTCGCCGCCACAGCTCTGTTTCTCGGCCAGCGACACCGGTTGCGGTATTCCTGAAGACCAGCAGGAGGTGATCTTTGCCCCCTTTATCAGCCTGGATCCTGCCAATGCCGGTCTGGGGCTGGGGCTTGCCATCTGCAGGCAACTGGCTACGGCCATGGGAGGCCGGATCAGCTGCGAAAGTAAACCAGGGCAAGGAAGTACCTTCAGCTTTACCATCCCCTGTGAACTGCCTTCCCGGGACTGGCGCGAACCTGATCCGGAGACCGACCTGATCGGCGACCTGCAGCAGCAGGTACAGATTCTGGCAGTGGATGACACCCTCGAGAATCTGCAGCTGCTGGAGCTTTTGCTGCAAGAGGCACCGGTCCGGCTTAGGACTGCCAGATCAGCACGGCAGGCGCTGGAGCTGCTTGAGCAAGAACCGTTTGACCTGCTGCTGACAGATATCCGGATGCCGGATATGGATGGACTTGAGCTGATTAAGGCCATCCGCAACAGGGAGCAGCTGCAGGGACAAAAGCGAATGAGGATCGTTGCGCTCTCGGCCAACGCCTATCCTGAAGATATCACCGCCGCCCTGCATGCGGGCTGCGACAGCTACCTGTCCCGACCATTTACACTGCAGGCCTTGCTGCATGAACTGTCACAGGCTGTTCCGACAGCGGTTACCATGCAACAGTCGCTGTCCGAAGGACAGGATGAACTTTTCCGGTTGCTGCAGGAACGGGCACAGCAGCGGATCAGTGCTTCAGCAGTGCTGATTGAAGCGGCACTCGCCAGTGAAGACAGTGGCACTATCAGGGAAGAGGGGCATCGGATCAAAGGGCTGGGGATGACGCTTAAGCTGGTGGATGCCGAGCGGATCGGCAATCAGCTGGAGCAGGCAGGCAGAGAAGGGAAGCTTGAGGGGATTGCAGGGATGCTTGATGAGCTGAGGCGTTAGCCCTCCTGCTGCAACCGCAGCCAGATCGCAACCATCTCTCCGGTGGTGGCGGCCTTTAATTTGCGCCGGGCCTGTTCGCAATGTTTTTCAACGGTTCTGTCGCTGATGCCAAGATCTTCTCCGATCTGTTTCAGGCGCATACCGTTGCCTATCCGTCGTACTACCTGTTTTTCACGCGCACTCAGTTGCGGCTGGGGCGTCCGTTTACTGTTGCGTTCATCCAGATAGGCCCGTGCGATAATAGCACTGACCGGTGGCGACAGGTACTGCTCACCTGACCGCACCGTTGCAATGGCCAATCGCAGCTCCTGGGGCGAGGCTTTTTTCAGCAGAAAACCGTCAATACCAGCTTCCAGGGCCTGGGTAATCTGTAACGGGTCTTCCAGAGCGGTCAATGCGATGATCTTTGTCTGTGGTAAATCTGCCTTGATCTGTCTTGTAGCCTGAATACCGTCCAGTTCCGGCATCCTCAGATCCATCAGAATCATGTCAGGCTGCAATGTCATTGACTGCGCAACAGCTTTCCGGCCGGACAACGCGGTGCCAGCCAGTACAATACCTTCAATCTGCTGTATCAGCAGACAAAAGGCAGCCAGTACCAGTTCTTCATCATCCACCAGTAACAGTCGTACCGGCTTATCCTGCTCTTTCAGTTCATCTGCCTTCACGGAGACTCCAGGTCTGCATACGTGAAAACACGTAGTGGCAGATAAGGGATAGTCACAACTGTTAATCAATAGTTTTATTATGTTATTACTGTATACGCGAAACCTTCAGAAGCTTCAAGTTGGAATAAAATCTTCATAGCACCGATGCAATCAGCAAGAGACTGAAATCAGTAGATGAACAGACAACGGAGGTAGACACCATGCAAACACGCACCGTCACACCGGCCTTTTCCTGTTTCTTATCGATTACTC
>CAZOTC010000176.1:0-5868 GCA_964582605.1 uncultured Geobacter sp.
CGATCACCGCGATCACCGCAATCCAGACCTGACCGCTTGCCAGGGCCGCATCAATCAGCAGCCATTTGGCCAGAAAACCGCCGGATGGCGGCAACCCCATCAGGCTTACCCCGGACAGGCCAAAGGCGAACAGGGTTACCGGCAACTGACTGGCGGCATGGGAAACCCCCTGCACTCGATCACTGTTCCCGGCCTTGATCAGCAGACCGGCTGCCAGAAACATGGCAGCCTTGGCCAGGCCGTGAGCCACGGTGTGCAGCAGGCCGATCTGAACAGCCCGGCCGGCGGTGCCGAACAGGGGAAAGATCAGAAACAGATAGCCCAGTTGTGCCACCGTGGAGTAGGCCACCAGCATCTTCAGCCGGTCGGCCCGGATCGCCTGCCAGGAACCGTACAGAATTGCCAGGCTGCCCAGCAGTGCCGGCAGCCAGGCCAGCGGCGTGATAAAACCGCTGAAGGGACCCAGCCAGAGCCGCAGCAGCAGGTAGAATGAGGCCTTGACCACCAGGGCCGACAATAATGCCGAGATCGGGGCCGGAGCGCCGCCGTGGGCCGGGGGCAGCCAGAAGTGAAACGGAAACAGGGCGGTCTTCAGCAGCAGTCCGGCCACCATTACCGCTGCAGCCAGCCAGACCGCCAATGGAGGCTGCGTGCCGATCAGGCCGGTCAGCAGATTGCTGGAGACCGTGCCGTAACAGCCGTAGAGCAGGGCCACCCCCAGTAGAAAACCGCCTGAACCGGCCAGGCTGGCCAGCAGGTAGCGCAGTGCTGCTGTTACCTGACCTGCAGCAGCGCCGGTTACCACCAGCCCCACTGCTGCCAGACCGATCAGCTCAAGGGTGACGTACTGGTTGAACAGGTCGCCGGACAGGTAGAGTCCGTTCATACCGGCCAGCAGAAAACCGGTCAACGGCCAGAACCAGTCTGACTGCTGTTTCAGATAGCTGCGGGCATACAGGGCAACCGCCAGGGTCACGGCCTGGGTTAAGAGCAGCATGGTGGCTGAAATTCCGTCAGCTAACAGCAGGATACCCAACGGCTCCTGCCAGCCCCCCACCTGGTGAGTTACGGTGGTGTATTGAGCTACCTCAACGGCAAGCAGACCGGCGCAGAGCAGTTGCAGCGCCAGACCGGCCATCCCCACCACTGCACCGCGTCCCGGCCCCAGGCAGAATGCCGAGGTGGCCCAGAGAAGCGGCAGCAGGATCAGCCAGACCAGGGGAACGGCCAACAGATCAGTCATGGTGCTTCTCCCGGTCTGTTTGATCCTGCAGCGTGGTGGAGCCGCTTTCGGCATAGCGACGCCGGGCCAGGGCCAGGGCAAGAGCGGTGGCAGCCACCGAGACCACAATGCCGGTCAGCACCATGGCCTGGGGTACCGGATCAGGTCTGCCGCTGCGCTGGGCCAGTCCCACCAGTACCAGAAAGATACCGCTGCCCATCAGGTTAAAGGCCAGTATCCGGCGCAGCAGGTGTTCCAGCAGCAGAATCCCACCCAACCCCAGTACCAGCAGCAGGCACCCTGTTCCGGCAAACAGCAGGCCGCTACTCATGGTGTTGCTCCTGATCGGTCCGTGTATCCGATAGCGGTGCCCGCAACAGGTAAAAGGCAGCCAGGTTGACTGCCAGGGAGACCGTCAGGCTGCTTTCGATCAGAAGGATCAGCAGGCCGGCCTGTCCGGGCGGGTACTGCAACAGGCTGCCGTTGAGCAACAGAGCTGCAGCAACGCCGACAAACAGCAGCAGGCCGGCGCCGACCGTTACCCGGATCCAGCGCTGTCCGGGCAACCAGCGGGGCTGTACCTGAGCCAGGTTCAAAAGCACCGCTGCCGCTGCCAGTACTGCAGCTGCCTGAAAGGCGCCCCCTGGTCGGTGTGAACCGGCCCAGAGCAGGTAGACCGCTGCCAGCACCATCAGCGGTACGGCAGAGCGAGCCAGGGATGGCACCAGTTGATTGCGTGAAAGCAATGGCCGCTCAGCAGGCAAGCCCACCGCCAGTATCCCCAGCAGGGCCAGCAGCAGCACGGCAACCTCCAGCAGGGTGTCATATCCCCGGTAGTTGAGCAATACTGCCGTAACCGGGTGACTGACGCCGCTGTTGCCCAGCTGTCCGGCCACAGCAGCAGGCAGATCCACTGCCTGCAACGGCAACCGGGGCAGGGCAACCAGCAGTGCAGCAGCAAGCAGCACCAGCAGTAAGACCGCCGGAATCTGTCTGAAGAGCGCCATAATCCCGCCCTTCTGTGCGGCCTGGTCGGGACGCCTGAAGACTGCCAGGGCATCCAGCAGCAGGGTGCCGGTCAGACCGGCTCCCAGGGCTGCCTCTGCCAGGGCGATGTCCGGTGCCTCAAGACGGGCCCAGACCAGGGTCAGCAGCAGACCGAAGACAATAAACATGATCACGGCCCGCTCCAGTTGCGGGACAGCAAGGGTCTGCCAGGCGCTCCAGAGCAGCAGCAGGGCCAGCAAAAGGTCAAAGGCAAGGGGGATGGTGATCATGGCTTTTCACGCTGCCAGGGGACAATGCCCAGGCGGTCGGCACGGTGGGCAATGGCATAGCCGACCACAGCACTTGCAATCAGGGCCAGGGGCCAGATGGCCAGCAGTTTGCACGCCAACAGCAGGCTGTCGGCCTTCAGGGCCAGACCTGCCAGCAGGCAGCCCAGCCCCAGATTATCGGCCTTGGCCAGGGCATGCAGGCGGGTATAGACATCAGGGAAGCGCAGCAGTCCCACCGTACCGGCCAGATAGAAAAATCCGCCGGCCATCAGAAGCAGGTTACCTGACAGCTCAAGCATCGGCATGATCTACCTCTTTGTGAGAGACGTCCTGTTCCCTGCCGCGACTGACTGATCCCCAGGCCCGCTGGGCAAAGGCGATGCCGGAGATGGCTGCCAGCAGTGCCAGGGTCAGGGCCACATCGATCAGGGCCGGTAAACGCTGGATAAACGCCAGCAACACCAGAATACCGACACCGGTGCTGCCGAACAGCAGTGCAGCCAGCATCCGGTCGGCAGAGGTGGGGCCACGGGCAGCCCGGATCAGGGCCGCTGCCAGATTGATCAGCAGAAAAAAGGCCAAAGCCGGCTCAAATCCGTTCATACGGCACTCCGCTCAACCGGGCAATATGGGCTGCCAGCTGTTCAGTCTCTTCGGTAATCGGCAAATGGTGATCAAGGACGTGCAGATAGAGGAATCTATCTTCAAGCCGTACCCCCAGTGTTCCGGGCATCATCCCCAGGGTCCCGGTCAGGAGTATGCGGGGCATTCCCCGGGGCAGAGTCAGCGGCACGGCAATCACCGCCGGATGGAGCTGCGGTCTGCGTTGCAGCGCCAGGCGGCTGACCTGCAGTCCTCCCCAAAACGATTGCCTGATAAAAAACAGTCCAAAGCCTGCCAGGGCGCTAAGTGGCGGGGAGGCAAACCGGTCGGGAGGCAACAGGCGCAGGCTGACTGTCACTGCTGCCGCAACGGCAATCAACGCCAACGGCCAGGTGACCGGATTCCCCTCGGCAGCAACCCACCAGACCAGGGCAAAGCCGACGGTTCTTCGCAGCAGACAGCCGATCACGATACGATCCTCGGGCTCAATCCGCTCGTCATACCCCGCGTCGCAACGCCTCTATCCGCTCCTCCAGCGGCGGATGGGTCATGAACAGCTTCTTCAGGCCGCCCCCTACCGGGCCGGAGATACCGAAGGCAGCCATCTGATCCGGCAGGTGGGGCTGACCAGCGGTCATCCTCAGCCGCTGCAGGGCAGATACCATCTTTTCCCTGCCGGAGATGGCAGCAGCACCGGCATCGGCCCGGAATTCACGCTGGCGACTGAACCAGCAGACCACGATGCTGGCCAGCACACCAAAGACCAGTTGGGCGATCATGGAGGTGATAAAGAAGCCGGGACCATGCCCCCGCTCGGTTTTGAAGATCACCCGGTCCACCAGGTAGCCCACCACCCGCGAGGCCACGATCACAAAGGTGTTCACCACCCCCTGGATCAGGGCAAGGGTGATCATGTCGCCGTTGGCCACATGGCTGACCTCATGGGCCAGCACCCCTTCCACCTCGTTGCGGTCCATGACCCGCAACAGGCCGGTACTGACCGCCACCAGGGCGTTGTTACGGTTCATGCCGGTGGCAAAGGCGTTGGGGTCCGGCGCATCGTAGATCGCCACCTCCGGCATGCCGATATTGGACTTCATGGCCTGACGCCGTACCGTCTCCACCAGCCACCGTTCCAGCTCACTGGAGGGGTCTGTGATTACCCGGGCGCCGGTCATCCGTTTGGCCGTCCATTTGGAGATGGCCAGCGAGATCAGCGAGCCACCAAAACCGAATACGGCGGCAAAGATGATCAGGCTACCCATGTTCAGCCCCTGCTGGTCAAGCATCGGGCCAACCCCCAGCAGGTTGAGCACGATACTTAAGACAAAGACAATGGCCAGGTTGGTGATCATGAACAGGGCAATACGTTTGAACATGGTGTATCCTCCTTTATACCGTCAACTACGTTTGATTGTTAAAGGGCTGAAACGTCTGAAACTACATATGTTTCGTCTTCTTTACGGTGCAGAATGGCAACATCCCGCCGCGGGTAGGGGATCTCGATCCCCTGCTCGCTGAAGGTTTTGTAGATGGCCCGGTTCAGCGTGCTGATCAACAGCCCCTTGCGGTGAATCAGTGTGGTACTCCAGACCCGCAGCTCGTACTGCAGACCGTAATCACCAAAGGCCATCAGCCGGGTGCCCGGGGGCGGTTCCTCCAGCACATCAGGACAGTCGGTCGCCACCTGCAGCAACAGCTGTTCCAGCAGCTCGATATCAGTGCCGTAGGCCACAGTGACCGGAATCTTGAACCGCACCTTGCGGTCGTTGTGGCTCCAGTTGATCACGTTTTCGGTAATGACGTTGGAGTTGGGCACAATGATGCTGATATTGTCGTTGGTGACCACCGTGGTACTGCGGCCACCGATATGGGTCACATCCCCCTCCACCTCTCCCACTACAATCCGGTCCCCCACCTTGATCGGCCGCTCAAACAGAATGATCAGGCCGCTGATGAAGTTGTTGACAATGTTCTGCAGACCGAAACCGAGGCCGATACCCACGGCGCCGGCCAATACGTTCAGGGCGGTCAGATCGATACCGGCGGTCTGCAGGATCACCACAAACCCGATCACCACCACCAGATAGCGCACAATGGAACCGACCGCCTGGCGTGCCCCCATTTCCATTTTGGTATGGGACAGCAGCCGGTCGGCGATTAGGCTGCGCAACTTACCGGACAGGTAGAACAGGAGCAACAGCAGGATCAGCAGCTTCAGCAGCGCCTCCAGGGTAACCGGGGTGGTGCCCAGATGGGCAAGTTTGATATCAAGGGTGGAGCGGATCTGACCAAACAGGCTCTGCATAACGGCATACCCCCCTAAAACGGCCAGTAGTGCGGGATCAGAAAGGTGGCCAACAGCCAGAACATGATGTTGAGCGGCGTCCCCACCCGCAGGAAATCAGCATAGCGGAACTGGCCCGGCCCGTAGATCAGGGTATTGGTCTGGTACCCCACCGGGGTCATGAAACTGGCCGAGGCAGCAAAGGTAATGGCCATCAGCAGTGGCCGCGAATCGATCCCCTGGCTCTCGGCAGCGGCAATGGCAATCGGCGCCAGCAGCGCGGCTGTGGCGTTGTTGGACATCAGCTCGGTCAGAATCGAAGTGGCCAGATAGATGCCGGACACCAGGGCCATCGGCCCGAGAGCGCCCAGGGTCTCCACCATCAGGCCGCCCAAAAGCCGGGCTGCACCGGTCTTTTCCAGGGCAGTACCCAGGGTCAGCACCCCGGCCAGCAGGAAGATCACCTGCCAGTTGATGGA
>CAZOTC010000177.1:0-3352 GCA_964582605.1 uncultured Geobacter sp.
ATTTCATTAGGTGGCGCAGAGCGCCTGCACAAGCCCTGCCGAATGTTTTCCGGCAGCATCTCGTGCCCCAATGGAAAATCTGGGTTTAAGGTTTTCAGACAGGCACACCGCCGGCCACCGGCAGCCAGATCCGGAAAAGGGTTCCTGTTCCCGGTTTGCTTTCCACCTCAATCTCCCCCTGATGCTTGCGGACAATGTCGTAACAGATCGCCAGCCCCAGGCCGGTCCCCTTCCCCACCTCCTTGGTGGTAAAGAACGGGTCGAAGATCCTGCGCTGCACCTCTTCGGTCATACCGCTGCCGGTATCCCGCACCTTCAGCAGGACACGGTTACCGTCAAGCCGCGTAGAAACAGTAATGACGCCCTGTTTTTCCATGGCCTGGGCCGCGTTGACCAGCAGATTGGTGATGACCTGGTTGATCTGCTGCGGGATACAGCTGATCAGCGGCAGTTCACCCAGCTGAAGGTCAAGTTCGGCAACGTACTTGATCTCGTTGCGGACAATATTGATGGTGCTGGTCACCATCTTATTCAGGTCAGCCTCAACAAACCGGTTTTCATCCGTACGGGCATAATCCTTCAGGTCAAGCACAATCCGTTTGACCCGTTCCGCCCCTTCCAGCGATTCAGCCACCAGCGGCTGCATGTCATCCAGTACAAAACGGATGTCCAGCCGCTGTTGCTCCTGCTCCAGTCCGGCCCGTTGCCCTGCCGGCTGCTGTTGATGAACCCCTTCCAGAAAGCGGTGGTACTGCACCAGCGTCTCTGCATACCCCTGCAGGGTGTGCAGGTTGCTCATGATAAACCCCATCGGGTTATTGATCTCGTGAGCCACTCCGGCGGCAAGCTGACCGATGGAGGCGAGCTTGTCCTGCTGCAGCAGGATCGCGTCTTTTTCGCGGTTGTTCTGCAGCTCTTCCTGCACCCTGCTTTCCAGAGTACTATTCAGCTCCTCCAGCTCTTTAGCCCTTACCAGCAACGCCTCCTGCGCCTTCTGACGCTCCGCCATCTCCTGCTCAAGCCGGACAGTCTGCGCATGCAGCGTCTCCTCCAGCTCTTTGCGCTTGGTGATATCGCGACTGATACCGATCAGGCCGATATTCTGCCCCTGCTGATCCAGCAGCGGTGACTTCTTGGTTTCCAGCAGCACCCGATGCCCATCCGGATAGGTCACCCACTCCTCATTGGTGCGGGACAGGCCGGAGTTCATCATCTGACGATCCTGGTCCCTGAAAAAGGATGCCACGTCATGGGGCAGCAGATCGTAATCGGTGTAACCGACAATGGCTTCCTGCGGTCTGCCGATAAATGCGCAAAAGGCCGGGTTGCATCCCAGATACACCCCCTGCAGATCCTTGAAAAAGAGGATATCGGTGGTGGAGTTGATGGTGGCGGTCACCAGCGCCTTCTGCCGGTCAAGCTCCTGCACCCGCTCGGCAATAGCGCGCGACATGGTGTTGAAGGCGGCCCCCAGGCGCCCCACATCATCGGGACCTTCCGGCATCTCCGGCGGACTCAGGTTGCCGCCTGCCACTTCAAGGCTGGCCCTGGTCAGCACCCCCAGATGACGGGTCATCCAGAAGCCGATCAGCAACAGCACCAGCGACGACAGCACCAGTTCAACGGCAGCAATGCCGACCCCCTGAAGCAGCAGCATGCGACGCGCATCAATAACCTTGGTCAGGTCGATACCGAAGTAGAGTGTCCCCAGGCGCTGTCCGCTCAGTTGCACCGGCACGGTCACATCATAACGGGGCTGAAACGGATTCCTGACCAGACTGAATGTCCGGATGTCCGGCTGTTCACTGATTTCCTGGGCAAGGATGCCGCTTGAGGCAACCCGTACACCCTGCCGGTCAACCACCTGCAGATAGAGCAGCTCATCGGTTGCCCGGCTTTCATCAAGCACCGCCTGCAGCGTGGCATAATCACGCTGGGCAAGGGGAGCGGTCAGGGCGGCATTCAGCACCGGCGCCATCTGCTGGGCATGCCAGGAGGCCTGACGCGCCATGGCGGTGTAAAGCAGACGGGCACTGTTGGCCACCAACACGGTCAGCATCAGCAGCTCAACCCCGATGGCCAGCAACAGCAGTCGTCCGCGAACGGTATGCCACAAGGCAAGCCGTCTCATTTGCCGGCTGCCAGTACTCTGCGGACTTCTGCGGCGTAGCGGTCCATGGATTTCAGTTCATCCCGCTGCAGCAGACGATACCCCTCCAGCTTGTTGGCACTGAAATATTTTTTACCGGCGTCGCTTGCGGCAAAGGACCAGAGCGCCTCTTCAATCTTTTTCTGAAGTGCTGCCCGTTTTTTGTTCAGCAGATAGATCCGTCCGGCCATGGATTTGCTCTGGGCAACGATCTTCAGTTTCTGCCGCAGCTCAGGGGAAAGCTTCTGATAGTTGGCCAGCGAGGTGAACCCCACCGCCGCCTCGCCTGCTACCAGCAACTGGGCCACACTGTCGGAGGCGCTGACGTACTTGACCGTCACCCCCTTCAACCCGTTATCTTCAAGCCAGTGCTGCCCCCATACCGTTACCTGCGAGGAGGGACTGAGTCCCAGGGCCGTCTTGCCGGCCAGATCGGACGGATTGCGGTAGCTGCTGTTGACCGGAACCAGCGCAACCGCCTTGAAATCCGCCTTGTAGGTCAGCAGCGGCAGATAACCGGCATCCACCTGCAGCAGGCGGGCCTGCTGGCCGGTTGTCACGGCAATATCAAACTCCTGCTTCAGCCCCCGTTGCGCAAAGGTGGTAAAATCCGGAGCGGTCACAATATCCGCCGGCATCCCGATCGCCTTTTCAAGATGCAGCCTCAGCGGCTGGTACATCTCAAGAATAATCCGGGCGCTGGTATGGGGCGCAACTCCTATGGTCAGCAGATCGGCAGCAGCGGCCTGAAGCGGCTGCAGCGCAACACCTGCCACGGTAATCAGAAACAGCAGTAACATTCTCATCGCTTGAATCCTTTCTGGTGTATGGTGTGTCGGCATCTTCAACAACGGATTGCATTCCGGCCTATCTCCCGGCTGCCCTCTGCATCAGCAGTTCCTGCATCTGTCCGGCAGCGCCGGAAGGATCGGTGATACCGTGGAACATCTGTTCACACTGCCACAACAACGCATCAAGCTCTTCATCGGACAGTTCAGGCATCAGCAAAGTTCCTTCTGCATCACGTTCAAGATGACTGATACCGGGATACTCGGACTCCAGACCGTCAAGATCATGCTTTTGCTGTTGCAGCGTTCCGAAGATACGCCAGGCTTCCTTTTCAGCATCATGTTTGCTGACCGCTTCACGAATCACCTGTTTCAGCGCCCGGTCATCCCACGGCTTGACCAGAAACTTGAAGAC
>CAZOTC010000177.1:3452-5778 GCA_964582605.1 uncultured Geobacter sp.
GTCCCGGCAGAACTCCGGCCGGGTTTGCAAACAAACAGCTGCTCGTCAAAAGGATCAAGCGTGCGATATCTTCTGAGGGCTTCGATATTCCTTGCATCAAGCCTGACGCCGTTTTGCAGCAGCAACAACCCGCTGCCGCTGTAGACACTCCTTGACAACGTCATACCTGACTCAAGATCATCTATCCTGATATCCCGCTCACCGGATTCCAGGGTTGTTGTCAGCTTTGGCCCAGGAAAGTAGGCATAACGAGTGAACTTGTGAAACTGACTGCGCAAGGCGGGATCAAGGGATGTACCAAGCTGAATATCCGTTCGCTGCAGCGCCTGATCTGCGACATTATCAACACATTGGCGGGCGATGCGATCAATCAGATCGGCGTAGGCGATAATCCGGGCACCTAACGGAATCGCTTCACCGGCCAGGCCGTCGGGAAAGCCGCTTCCATCAAATTTTTCATGATGATGCCGGATCAGGACTCCTGCCGGACGTAATTCTTCAATCGGATCAATCAATATCTGGGCTCGCACCGGATGCAGGCTGTACTCGGAAAACTCTTCCTGATTCAGTGACTCGGGCATCTTGATCAGAATCCGTTCCGACAGACCGATTTCACCTACATCGTGTAACAGGGCCGCCGTGCGAATGGTCTCGCATAACTCCGGTGCCAGCCCCATCCCGACGGCAACCTGGGAGGAGAGTCGGGCTACATTTTCAGCGTGCCGGCGTGTTCGTGTCCCTCGCATCTCAACCAGCGAGATCAACGAACTGATCATACTCTGATAGGCATCCTTCTGTTTCCTCAGCGCCTCTTGCAGCTCTTCGCTTTTCCGGCGTACCGAAGAGGTCTGTTGCAGAACCCGGTCCTTCAGGTTGCGGTTCCAGTCCTGCAGCTCCAGATTCTGCTGATTCACCAACACCTGCAGGCGTTTGTTTTCCTGGGTCAGGCTATAGTTTTCCACCGAGCTGCGCACAATCTGCAGCAGTTCGCTGTCATCCCAGGGTTTGTTCAGGTAGCGGGAGATTCCCCCACGGTTGACCGCATCTACCGCATCGCCCAGGTCAGAGTAACCGGTTAGAAGCACCCGGAACGATTCAGGCGATATCTCACGCGAGCGTCGCAACAGTTCAGCCCCGTTCATCTGAGGCATCCGCTGATCAGAGAGGATCAGGGCCACGTTTGAAAGTTGCTCAAGCAACTTCAACGCCTCCTCGCCGGAGGTGGCCGAGACGATCCTGAAGGTCTCCCGACGTAACAGGCGCTGTAACGCCTGCAGGATATTGATCTCGTCATCCACCAGCAGAACCGTGGTTTCACCGCCGGACAGAGCTGTTGCAGTCTCCATACTCACGCTCCCCCTTCCAGCAGCACCAGGATCAGCATCACCCCGTCGGCACTGCCCTGATGCAGCCTCTTGCTGATGACCTGCACTTTTTTTCCGACTGCGGTAATAACACAGCATTCAGTGTCGATCCCGGACCGGCTGTTCTTCATGCAGCCCCAGATACCGGGCAGCACCACTTCGGCCGGCTCTCCCAGCGGAGATACCGACAGCCCCAGCATCTGACAGGCACGTTCGTTCATACTGACAATTTCGTCGTCATGATCGATTCCGATCACTCCTACCGGCATCTGGTCCAGCAGCATGTGATAGACCGACAACATCAGGCTCTGATTCGCCAGGCTCTCCGCATGCAGTGCATCAAGGCTGTCAATTGCCTCTCCCAGCAGCCTGAATCCATCGTTTTTACGAAGCGTCGCCGCATACAGGGCCAGTGCATCCTGCACCGATTGCAGCAGGAAATCTTCATCCCACGGTTTGGAAATAAACTTGTAGATATTACCTTCATTGGTTGCAGCAATAATGGCTCCGGTATCGGCATAACCGGAGAGCACGATCCTGACCGTATCGGGCCAGCGGGCCCTCACCGCGCTCAAAAACTCCACTCCGTTCATCTCCGGCATGCGGTAGTCGGAGATAACCAGCTGAAACGGGCCGCTCTGTTCGATCAGCTCCAGCCCTTCACGGCCGGAGGTACAGGTCGTTACCCCGTTAAATCCGGCGCGCCGGAAAAACCGCTGCAGCGCGTTCAGTACCGGCTGTTCATCGTCCACCAGCAATATACGCGGTTCTGCACTCATCTGATCACCTCTTCAGGTCTCTTATACGGCAGACCTGATATGAAAACCGGACTTTTGCTCACCCTCTGTGTGTATCTCCGGACCAGGGCAAATCCACCCTGCAAAAGATATCAGCAGACATCCGGCGTATCCTTTCCGGACTTATTGCTCAGAGAGACAAGGATCATGTCCAGCACCTCCCGC
>CAZOTC010000178.1:0-5751 GCA_964582605.1 uncultured Geobacter sp.
ACGAGGCCGCTTTCCTCCGCCGGCATTACCCGGTTCAGGTTCAAGGGGTCCGGCAGATGCCGTCTCAGCCTTAATGTGACGTAAAAGGCTCCCCCAGGGCTTTTTGAACTATAGGTCAAATTGCTGCGTGCGTCAACCGGTCTGAGTGCTGTTTTCAGATTGCCCCTCCTTGCCGGTCGTGTTAAAAACAAGCCTATGTTTGACAGTCGACCGACTTTTGCAGAAATAGATCTTGGGGCACTACGGGAAAATTATGCCGTGGTCCGCAGTTCGGTGCCGTCCCGTGCCGCCATTCTGGCTGTGGTAAAGGCTGATGCCTACGGCCACGGTTTTCTGGAAATAAGCAAGGAGCTGGAGCGCCAGGGAGTGGATGCATTTGGTGTTGCCTTTCTGGCAGAGGCGATCCAGCTGCGCAAGTCAGGTATTGACAAGCCGATCCTGCTGCTGGGGGGGGTCTATCCCGGTCAGGAACGCAAGTGTGTCGGGTTTGGCGTCTCATCGGCGGTATTCTCCCTTGAACAGTTTAAAGCCCTTGATCTGGCAGCCGGCAAGCTCTACCGCAAGGCGTTGGTGCACCTGAAGGTGGACACCGGCATGGGCAGGCTTGGTGTGCCCTATGACCAGGTGCCGGCCCTGCTTGACGCCATCAAGCTGCTGCCCAACATCTATCTGGAAGGGGTGCTGTCACACTTCGCTTCTGCAGATGAACTGGATGAATCCGGGCGTTATTTTACCCGTTTGCAGACGGAACGTTTTTCCTGGGCGGTAGACCAGATCAGGCGGGCCGGTTTTGCACCCCGCTATATCCATATTGCCAACAGTGCCGGGGCATTGCTGAATGACTACACCTTCTGCAACCTGGTCCGGCCCGGTATCGCACTGTATGGTGCCTTGCCGTCGCCTGATTTTCAGGGGCGGCTGTCATTGCGCCCTGTTATGCGGCTCAAGAGTAAGGTTGCCATGCTGAAATGGGTTGAGCCGTCCACTACCATCAGCTATGGGCGGCGCTTTGCTGCTGAACAGCGGACCCGGATCGCCAGTGTGCCGGTCGGCTATGCTGACGGCTACCCGCGGGCGCTGACCAACAAAGGTCAGGCGTTGATCAGGGGGCATCGTGCACAGGTTTCGGGTACTGTTTGTATGGACTGGATTATGCTGGATGTGACCCGGATACCGGATGTGTCGGTAGGAGACGAGGTGACCCTGATCGGAGAGGATCGCAAAGGGAACACGGTGTTTGTCGAAGAGATAGCGGGATGGGCCGGAACCATTCCCTATGAGTTGCTGTGCGGCATTTCCAAGCGGGTGCCGCGGGTCTATCTGGGGACCGGGAAGTAGCGGTGATGACCAACAAGAAGATTAAACTGACGCAAACCGTCAAAGCTGCCGGCTGAGCGGCAAAACTGGGCCCGGAGGGCCTGGCCGCAGCATTGTCCGGTCTGCATCGTCCTGCTGATCCGCGTCTGATCGTGGGGCCTGAAACCTGTGATGACGGAGGGGTCTATCTACTGACTCCGGAGATCGCACTGGTGGAAAGTTGCGATGTGATCACGCCGCCGGCTGATGAACCCCGTGCCTTCGGCAGGATTGCTGCTGCCAATGCTCTGTCGGACATCTATGCGATGGGTGGTCGTCCCCTCACCGCCATGAATGTCGCATTCTTTCCGGCCTGCAGCCTGCCGCCCGAGGTGCTGGGTGAAGTGCTGGCCGGGGGCCAGGATATCCTGAATGAGGCAGGTTGTTGCCTGGTGGGAGGGCATACGGTTGAGGATCAGGAGTTCAAATACGGTCTGTCTGTCACCGGCACCGTGCATCCTGCTGCAGTACTCCGCAACAGCAGCGCTCGTCCCGGTGATGTTCTTGTGCTGACCAAGCCGCTTGGCAGCGGCATCCTGACAACTGCAGTAAAAGGTGAAATGGCGACAGCTGAGCAGGAGGCAGAAGCGGTACGCTGGATGTCGCTGCTCAATCGTGCCGCCGCCGAGGTTATGCTGCGCCATGCCCCAGCGGCCTGTACCGATATAACCGGTTTTGGCCTGATCGGTCACTGCTGCGAGATGGCTGAAGGGGCAGGGGTTACGATCCGTCTGGAGCTGGATGCCGTTCCCTTGATGGCCGGGGTTGCGGATCAGATTGCCGACGGCATGGTGCCGGCAGGGTGTTATCAAAACCGGAGTTTCTATCTCTTGCGCACAGATTCAGGGAAGTGTGAGCCGGATCGGCTGTTGCCGCTTTTTGATCCCCAGACCTCCGGTGGTCTGTTGATCTCCTTCCACCCTGACGATGCAGCGCGTTTTCTTGCAGAAGCCTCTCAAAACGGTATGTTCGCCAGGCAGATAGGCGATGTCCTACCGACCGGTTTCGCTCCTGTCGTCGTGGTCTGAATTTCTTCGTGTTGTATACGTGTTGCACCTTCAAAACCACTTGGCAGCCCTGTATCTGCCATGCTACAAACTGACCTTTGATGTTTCATTATTAAGATAATCAAATCTTATGGCGAGCGAGGTGTCATCATGGCCAGAATTACGCGGGCGCTGATCAGTGTTTCCGACAAGGCAGGTGTTGTTGAGTTTTCAAAGGCCCTTGCAGGTTACGGCGTGGAGATTCTCTCCACCGGAGGTACGGCTAAACTTCTTCGTGAAGCAGGTTTGACGGTCAAGGACGTCTCTGACTTTACCGGTTTTCCCGAAATGCTGGATGGCCGGGTCAAGACCCTGCATCCCAAGGTCCATGGAGGCCTGCTGGGAATCCGCTCCAATCCCGAGCACCAGGCCAAGATGCAGGAACACGGCATTGAGCCGATCGACATGGTGGTGGTGAATCTCTATCCCTTTGAGGCCACTGTTGCCAAGCCGGATTGCACCCTTGAGGATGCCATTGAAAATATCGACATCGGTGGCCCCACCATGCTGCGTTCTGCAGCCAAAAACAACCACGACGTTACTGTGCTGGTGGATGCCGCCGATTATGCTGCTGTGCTGGAAGAGATGGCCGCCAATGCCGGCTGTGTATCCCCAAAAACCAATTTCAGGCTGGCGGTCAAGGTGTACCAGCATACCGCAGCCTATGACGGAGCGATCTCCAACTGGCTCGGTGCCCGTCTGGATGATGCGGTAGCTGAGTATCCCGAGACCTTTACCATCCAGGTCAAAAAGGCGCAGGATCTGAGGTATGGTGAAAACCCTCACCAGTCAGCCGCCTTCTATGTCGAGCGTGGTATTTCCGAACCCTGCGTCTCCAATGCGGTACAGCTGCAGGGCAAGGAGCTCTCATTCAACAATATCATTGATCTTGATGCTGCGATTGAAACGGTCAAGGAGTTTACTGATCATCCGGCGGCCGTCATCATCAAGCATACCAATCCCTGTGGCGTGGCGCTTGGCGATTCTCCGGTGTCAGCCTATCTCAAGGCCCGTGAATGCGATCCGGTTTCTGCCTTTGGCGGTATTGTCGGATTTAACCGCGTTGTTGATGCTGCTGCCGCTCGAGAGCTGACCTCCACCTTCCTTGAGGCGGTGATCGCTCCGGGGTATGACGAAGAGGCATTAGCCATATTTACCGCCAAGAAAAACGTGCGGGTGATGCAGGTTCCCCTTTTGGCCGGACATCTGCAGACCGGCTATGATATCAAGCGGGTAGTGGGAGGCCTGCTGCTGCAGGGACGTGATCTGGGTATGGTTGCCGCGGTTGATTGTAAAGTTGTTTCCGAGCGTCAGCCCACAGCACAGGAACTGGCTGCCCTTGATTTTGCCTGGCGGGTTTGCAAGCATGTCAAGTCCAACGCCATTGTCTTTACCAGCAAGGACCAGACCGTGGGGATCGGTGCCGGCCAGATGTCGCGGGTTGATTCCTCCAAGATTGCAGTTCAGAAGGCGTTGCTGCCGGTTAAAGGGACGGTACTGGCGTCAGATGCCTTTTTCCCGTTCCGTGATGGCGTGGATGCCGCTGCCGAGGCCGGTGTTACGGCCATTATCCAGCCGGGCGGTTCGGTGCGGGATGAAGAGGTGATTCAGGCTGCCAATGAGCATGGCATGGCGATGGTGTTCACCTCCATGAGGCATTTCCGCCACTAATTTTTTATTTAATAGAACGCGGATAACGCTGATCAGGCGGATTTTCGCGGATACTGCATTTGATAAGGGGTATCCCCCACTGCTGTAATCCGTGTTGATCCGCTCAATCCGTGTCATCCGCGTTCCATTATCAGGAGGTTTTCATGAAAGTTCTGGTAATCGGCGGCGGTGGCCGCGAACATGCCTTGGTCTGGAAAATCGCCCAGTCACCGCTGGTAAAACAGGTGTTCTGTGCTCCGGGTAATCCGGGCACCGCAAATCTTGCGGTCAATGTACCGATCAAGGTGGAGGAGATTGACAAGCTGCTGGGATTTGCCAGGTCGGAAGGGATCGACCTGGTTGTCGTCGGGCCGGAGTTGCCGCTGTCGTTGGGAATTGTCGATCTGTTTCGTGAGTATGGAGTCAGGATTTTTGGCCCCAGTCGCGCCGCAGCACGGATCGAGGCAAGTAAGGCCTTTTCCAAGGACCTGATGAAGAAGTATAACATCCCCACTGCTGCCTATGGGGTCTTTACAGATATTCCCGCCGCTGAGGAGTTTATCAGGCAGACCGGTGCACCGATTGTGGTCAAGGCCGATGGTCTGGCTGCCGGTAAAGGGGTGATCATCGCCCAGTCAGAAGCCGAAGCTGTTGCTGCCGTACAGGATATGCTCTCAGGTAATGCCTTTGGTGACGCAGGATCGCGGGTGGTGATCGAAGAGTTTCTTGTTGGCGAAGAGGCCTCATTTTTAGCAATCACAGACGGCAAGAACGTGATCCCTCTCGCTTCAGCCCAGGATCACAAGGCGATCTTTGACGGAGATCAAGGCCCGAATACCGGCGGCATGGGTGCCTATTCACCGGCGCCGGTGGTGACGCCGGAGGTTCACCGTAAGGCGATGGAGCTGGTGGTGCAGCGGGCCGTAGACGGCATGGCAGCCGAAGGCTGTGCTTATCAGGGGATTCTTTACGCCGGTCTGATGGTCAAGGATGGCGAGGTCAAAACGCTCGAGTTCAATGCCCGTTTTGGTGACCCCGAGTGCCAGCCGCTATTAATGCGGATGAAATCTGATCTGGTGCCACTGCTTCTGGCTGTTGCCGATGGTGACCTTTCCGGCCGATCCATCGAATGGCATGAACAGGCAGCTATCTGTGTGGTTTTGGCTGCTGAAGGATACCCCGGTGATTACCCCAAAGGGGATATCATTACCGGAATTGAGGCAGCTGAGGCTGTTGGCGAAGTGACGGTCTTCCATGCCGGTACTGCTGAGAAGGACGGTCGGATTGTAACTGCCGGCGGTCGTGTGCTGGGGGTTACGGCCCGTGGCAATTCGGTTGCAGCAGCCATCGAGCGGGCTTATCAGGGAGTTGCACATATTGCATGGCGCGGCATCCAATACCGGAAGGATATTGGCCAAAAGGCAATCGGACGCTGTTGATAGCCGTATTTGGTATGCTTAATGCTTGACTTTATTATAGGGGCTATGGTTTAGTTTCCCAATCTTTTAAACACCATTAAGGAGGATGTACACATGAAAAAAGTTATGATTGCCATGATCGCCCTGGTTGCCTTTGCCGGTACCGCATTTGCTGCCGACAGCTACGAGTACAAAGGCGGCTCATTCGGTAAGGTTACCTTTCCTCACAAGGCCCATATGAAGCTGGGTTGTGCCAAATGCCATGAAGGTACTCCCAAGAA
>CAZOTC010000179.1:0-5715 GCA_964582605.1 uncultured Geobacter sp.
CTCCCATCAGGTCGGTCAGGCTGCGGCAGATGGAAAGTCCCAGGCCGGTTCCGCCAAAGCGCCGGGTAGTGCTGCCGTCTACCTGCACAAACGGCTTGAAGATCTCCTCCAGTTTGTCTTGTGGAATACCGCAGCCGGTATCGGTGATGCTGAAGCGGACCCAGTGACTGTTGTCCTCACGGGGCAGATGGGCAGCCTTCAGGGTGACGGTACCGGCTGTAGTAAACTTGATCCCGTTGGTCAGCAGATTGATCAGCACCTGCTTGATCTTGACCGGGTCCCCCTTCAGGTCATGGGTCAGGTCAGGGGCAATATTGGTGGTAAAGGTCAGCCCCTTGGTCTGAGCCAGGGGGCGGGCCAGCCGTGTCACCGCTTCCAGCAGATCGTCACAGCGGAAGCAGTACTGCTCTACCTGCATGGTGCCGGCTTCAATCTTTGAGATATCCAGGATGTCGCCGATGATCCCCAGCAGGTTCTCGGCAGAGGTTCGCATGAACTGTGTATATTCCTTCTGAGCCTCATCCATCTGTGTGGTTTCAAGCAGTTGCAGAAAACCGATTACCCCGTTCATCGGGGTGCGGATCTCATGGCTCATGGTGGCCAGGAACTGACTCTTGGTCCGGTTGGCCAGGTCGGCCTCTTCCTTGGCCCGCTGCAGTTCCTGCATGGCCCAAGTCCGTTGGGTAATTTCCTCCTGCAGCTCTGCGGTCCGCTCTTCCACCTTGCGCTCAAGCTCTTCGTTCATCCTGACCACGGCCTGCTCAGCCTGTTTGATGCGGGTCACTTCAGTAAAACTTAAGACCACCCCGTCAATCTGTCGGCCTTCGCTGCAGAACGGCAGGGCGCGGTACAGCAGCCAGCGGCTGTCAGGCAGCAGCTTTTCCCGTTCGATACTGCCGGCCCCCTCCAGCACCGCCTGCAGGTCTGCCATCAGCTCCTGCTGGTCAGCCAGCGAATAGGAGATATGGTCAATCGGCCGTCCCAGGTCCTGGGGCATCAAGCGGAAGATGGTCTGTACCGCCTGGTTGTACTTGCGGATGCGCAACGATTTGTCCAGGAAGATGACGCCGGTTTCCAGGTTGGTCAGCAGATTGTCATGATCAAGGTTCAGCTGGCGCAGTTCGGTGTTCTTGCGTTCAAACTCGGCATTGACGGTGTACAGCTCTTCGTTGATCGAGTGCAGTTCCTCATTGGTGCTCTGCAGCTCTTCATTGGCTGCCAGCAGCTCTTCGTTGGTGGCCTGCAGCTCTTCGTTACTGGTCTGCAGCTCTTCGATGGTGGCCTGCAGGGTCTCACGGTTTGACTGCAGCTCAAACTCAAGATCCTGGATGTACTGGCGGTACTGGCGTTCCGCATCAAATTCAGCTGCGTCTTCGGCAATGCTTTTGGGGGGCGGGTCAACCTGACGTATCTGATCAAAGCTGATCAGATAGTGGAAGGTCCGGCTTTTTTCATCCAGGATCGGTTCAACGGTCAGATCCAGCAGCAGCTCGGTCTCGTTACGGGGGACCCGGATGTTTTTGGTCAGAATCCGTTCCCGCTGCTTGGTTGCCCGCTGCAGGGCGGTGCTGACCGCGATATGCAGGCTGTCCTCTATCATTTCAAGGGCATCATGTTCAACCCGCCCCTGTTTCGGTTTCAGAAACGGTTCTATCATGCCGAAATAATGCAGAATCCGGTGCTCTTCATCAATCAGCAGCCCCGGCGGCATGAAGTTGTGCAGCAGATGGTCGTAATCATGCAGAATCTGGCGGTTGATGGTGACGACCTTGCCACTCCCCGGCTGCACGGTCTGCATATTATTGACACTGGCCCGCAGGTGGCGGGTGGAGCCGAAATCAAGGGCCATCCGCATGTCACGGTTCTTGCGGAACAGTTTGCAATGGTTGTCAATGGTCTCAAATTCTGCCGAATAGACCCCCAGCCCTTCACTGCTGCCCAGCAGCAGCACGCCGTCGATCCGCAGACCGTAGTGGAACAGCGAAATGGCCCGCTCCTGCACCTCCGGCAGAAAGTAGATCAGCAGGTTGCGGCAGGAGATCAGGTCCACCTTGGTAAAGGGAGGGTCGCTGGTCAGGTTGTGGGGGGCAAAGACCACCAGTTTGCGCAGCTCTTGCGAAACACGGTACAGGCCGCTGCTCTCACGCTTGAAGTGCCGTTCGATCCGCTCCGGGGGCAGGTTGCCCAGCCGCTGCAGGTCATAGATACCGCTGGAGGCGAAATCAAGGGAGCTGCGGTGGACATCGGTGGCAAAGATGGTGATCCGGTTGGTAAAGCCCAGCTCCTCTGCCTTCTCAAGCAGCAGGATCGCCAGCGAATAGGGCTCCTCGCCGGTGGCACAACCGGCAGACCAGACCCGCAGGTCTTCACCCGGCGCCGTGCGCCGGAACAGTTCCGGTATAACCTGTTCCTCCAGTGCTTTAAAGACCTCGGGATCGCGGAAAAACTCGGTCACGCCGATCAGCAGGTCATGGTAGAGCAGATCCTGTTCGTTTTTATCACCGGCCAGCATCACGGTGTAGTCGGCCAGGGAGGGGAACTGGCGCAGCTCTACCCGGCGTCTGATCCGGCGGCCCACCGTGGCGGCCTTGTACTTGGAAAAATCAAGGATGAAGCTGCGACGCAGGGTGGCAAAGATCTCGGCAAATTCCGGGGCGTTTTCATCTTCCGCCTCATCACCCACCGGTCTGATCGCCTCCCGGACCTTGTCGGGATTCATGCAGTACTCGCTCAACAGTGCCGGAATCCGGTGAGGCGGCAGCTCATAATCAACCAGCCCGGTTGCCAGGGCGCTGCGGGGCATGCCGTCAAACTGGGCCGTGTCCGGAGACTGGACGATGATCAGGCCGCCTGCCTTTTTGATCCCTTGCAGCCCCCGCGAACCGTCGGAACCGGTGCCGGACAGGATGATGGCGATGGCCCGCTCACCGGCGTCCTCGGCCAGTGACTGCAGGAAGATATCGATCGGCAGTTCAAAATAGGGCTGGGGCAGCTTGTCCCGCAGGTAGAGGTGTCCCTTGCTGACCGTCATCTGTGACTTGGGGGGGATCAGGTAGACCGTGTCCGGCTCCAGCTGCATCCCGTTTTCCACCCGCTTGATGGTCATGGTGGTGCGGCGGCCAAGGATGTCGTCCATCAGACTCTTGAAGTCCGGCGACAGATGCTGGATCACCACAAAGGCCATGCCGCTGTCGGCCGGCATGTTGTCAAAAAACTGCTCCAGGGCATACAGACCGCCGGCAGAGGCGCCCAGGGCTACGATCGGAAAGACGGCGGTGGTTGTGTCAGACATGAAAAGCTCCAGAGGGTCAAAGGTTAAGGCTGCTCACTCAGCGCAGCAAATGCAGGCTGGTTACACAGCATAAAATGATAGAGCGGCTCAATCTCACGGAACGCCTCCGGTGTCAGGTGCTGGGGGAGCACCTTCAGCCAGGCATCCAGCTGGACCGGCCAGTAAGGCAGCTGGAAACCGTTGCTGCAATAGGCTTTAAAGACCCACAGGATGCTTTCAACCAGCAACTGCGGATCAAATGATTCAAGCAGGGAGGCGATGAAGCGGGCGTGGTTGCGGTGGTTGTCCTCCATCATGGCCCGGTTGCCCGGGCCGATCAGCCGCTCCAGGTCTTGCCGCTGCAGCAGCAGATGACTGACTGCCGCTGCCAGACTGTCCGTGTGCTCCGCATAGTTGCGGGCAGCGGCACGGGAAACAGGAGGAAGCGCTTCTGCTGCATCAACCAGCTGCTGCTTGTCCATAGGGGCTCCTACTCCTGCTGTTTCAGCGGCAGGGTAAACCTGAAACAGGCACCGCTTTCTGCTGCATTCTCAACCCAGATCCGTCCGCCGTGGGCCTCCACCATGTTGCGACAGATGGCCAGCCCCAGCCCGGTACTTTTTTCACCGGAGACCGCCTTTTGATGGGTCTTGCCAAAGGGGGTAAACAGGCGTCCCAGCTCGTCCGGCGGTATGCCTGCCCCCTGATCCTGTACCGTGATGGTCAGCATCTCGCCGGCCTGTTCCAGTGTCACCAGGACCATGCAACCGGAGGGGGAGAACTTGACCGCGTTGGAGATCAGGTTGTTCAGTACCTGCCGCATCCGGTGCAGGTCAATCAGCACAGAGCCTGGATCGTCCCTGATTTCAAGCCGGATCGTTACCCCTCGTTTCTGCGCCAGCAGGCTGTTCAGCTGTACCACCTGCTGCAGCAGCTGCCGCAGGTCAATCTCCTGCAGTTCAAGCTCAAGATGCCCCTGTTCGATCACGCTGTAATCCAGCAGGTTGGAAACCAGGTTCAGCATGTACTCGACTTCTACATGAATGTCATGCAACGCCTCTGCCATCATGCTGCCTTTTACAGCCGAAAAGTCATCCTTCAACAGCTCGATGTAGGCGTAGATGGAGGCCAGCGGATTACGCAGGTCATGGGCCGCAATACCCAGAAACTGGTTTTTCAGGTTGTTGGCCTGCTGCAGTTGTGCGGTTTTTTTCTGCAGATCCCGTGAGATCGTGTTCAGTTCGCTGTTCAGCCGCATCAGGGTGGTCTGCAGTTCTTCTGTTTCCTGCAGGTCATGCTCACCCACCAGGATACCGGCTTTGCCCAGCGGCAAAAAGCTGACCTTCAGGCTGATCGGTGCGCCGGTAGCGGTTGTGAAGCTGAGCAGCTGGTTGTTCTGCAGGGTACGCAGCCGGGTCAGATCAAAGCGGTTGCGGAAATCCACCACCAGCAGGCTGATCGAGCGTCCGACACAGTCATTGCCCAGCAGCCTGCGGGCGTACTGGTTGGCCTCAAGCACCAGTCCCTGCTCGTCAAGATCAAGCAGCAGAAGCGGCGCCCGCAGCTGCAGGTAGTTGGCAACCACCATATCCCGCATCTGATGCTGCCTCATGCCCTGATCATCTCTTCAAGCTGTGCCAGCGATGCCACCAGCTGTACCTTGTCAAACGCTTCCAGCTGCTCGGAGCCTCCCCAGCGAAAGGCTTGTCCGCCTACTGCTATCGGCAGGGCAGGGCAGGCGCCCCGTACCTGACGGATGGTGTCAAGCAGACCGGGGAAATTCATCTGGGTGGAAAGCGACAGGCACAACAGATGGGGATGCAGCTCTTTCAGCAGGTGAATCAGGCTGGTAACCGGTGTGTTGACGCCAAGAAAGTGGGTATCCCAGCCATGCATTTCCAGGATATCTGCTACCATACGGGCACCCAGCTGATGCAGTTCGTTGATGGTGCAGGCAACAACCACCCGCTTGCCGATCGGAGCGGAGTTACAGATCAGGGGGAAGGTCAGGGACAGGAGTGATTCGACAATCGAGGTACAGATATGCTCACGGGCAACCGAGATCCGGTTCTGTTCCCACAGCTCGCCGACATGGTACAGCGCTGTCTGGTAGACATCCTGATACAGTGACAGTACCGGCGTGTTGCGGGCCAGCAGCTCCTCAACGACACTGCGGCAGCCGTGACGGTCACCGGCCAGCAGATAGGTGGCGAAACGGCTTGAGGCGGATTCCAGCAGATCAGAGGTGGAAAGGGAAGACTGCATTGGGTACCTGACTGGAAGTGGATTAAACAGCTCTTCTTTGTGTCGAATTTGAACTGATTTTAGCATAAATAAAACTTCGTGCAAGCTGCCTGGAATCTGAATCTCATGTAAGAATTTGTCTTACAGAAGGGGTTTCTACAGAAGTCCGCTGCGGATAAAATAGGCGGCAAGTTCTGCGT
>CAZOTC010000180.1:0-2182 GCA_964582605.1 uncultured Geobacter sp.
CAGGGTCATCACCTTGGCTGCTGCAGCCGAGGCCTGGGAAACCGTATCGGGAATATCCTTGGGCCCCTGGCAGGCGCCGGCCAGGTAAACCCCGGCAGTGGCACACTCCACCGGTCGCAGTTTGGCATGGGCCTCGGAATAGAAGTGGTACTTGTCGTAGGAGATGCCCAGCTTCTGAGCCAGGGTATCAGCCCCGTGCTGAGGCTTCACCGCCGTTGCCAGCACCACCAGATCAGCCTCAATCTCTACCTGCACACCGATGGCAATGTCGCTGCCCATGACAACAATCTTGTCCCCCTTCTGATAGAGACGGGAGACCATGCCGCGGATATAGACCGCCTCTTCATCTTCAATGGCTCGCCGCCAGAACTCATCGTAGCTCTTGCCCGGCACACGGGCATCCATGAAGAAGACGTACGCTTGGCCATCATGGACTTTATGATGATACAGCATGGTGTGCTTGGCGGTGTACATGCAGCAGATCTTTGAACAGTAGGAAATTCCCTTTTCTCGGGAGCGCGAGCCGACACACTGGATAAACACCACCTGTTTCGGTTCCCTGCCGTCGGAAGGGCGCAGTATCTTGCCGCCGGTGGGGCCTGATGCAGAGGCCAAACGTTCAAAGGTCATGCCGTCAATCACATCAGGAATTTTGCCATGGCCAAATTCTCCATAACCCTTGATCGGCGAACCTTTTGCCTTTTCTGCTATGGTGTACAGCTCAAAACCGGTGGCAACGACTATGGCGCCGACCGGTTCGACCAGCAGCCTGTCTTCCTGCTCAAAATCAACGGCCCCCGGACCGCAGACCTTCTGACAGACGCCGCATTTGCCGGTCTTGAACATGCTACAGTTGGCACGATCAATTACCGGCACATTGGGTACGGCCTGGGGGAACGGCACATAGATGGCACTGCGCATACCCAGATTGCAGTCAAAACTGTTGGGAATTTTTTTCTGGGGACATTTGGTCATGCAGACGCCACAACCGGTGCATTTCTTCTCGTCAACCGAACGGGCCTTCTTGCGGATGGTGACCTGGAAGTTGCCGATGTAGCCATCCACCTGCTCAACTTCACTGAAGGTATGCATGATAATGTTGGGATGGTTGGCTGCATCCACCATCTTGGGGGTCATGATGCACTGTGAGCAGTCCAGGGTGGGAAAGGTTTCCGACAACTGGGCCATATGTCCGCCGATGGAAGGCTCACGCTCCACCAGCACCACCTGATGTCCGGCATCAGCAATATCCAGCGCAGCCTGAATGCCTGCAATACCGCCACCGATCACCAGCGCCCGCTTGGTAACCGGAACCGTGATGGTAGGCAGCACACGGTTCTTCTTGACCCGCTCCACCAGCATCCCCACGATCTCGATCGCCTTGTGGGTAGCCTCATCCCTGTCTTCGTGAACCCAGGAGCAGTGTTCCCGGATATTGGCCATCTCGCACAGAAACGGGTTCAAGCCTGCCTGTTCCACCGCTTTGCGAAAGGTCCGTTCATGCATCCGGGGCGAGCAGGCAGCCACCACCACATGGGTCAGACGCTGTTCTGCTATCGCCCTCTTCAGCAATCCCTGGCCGGGGTCGGAACACATATATTTGTAGTCCGTGGCAAAGGCCACGCCCGGCAATTTGGCTGCATGTTCGGCAACACGCTCCACATCAACGGTACGGGAGATATTCTCACCGCAATGGCAGACAAAGACACCGATTCGGGACATCTAGGCATTCTCCGCTGGAATCAGTTCAAGTTTACGCAGGGTTTTGACCAGTTTATCCGGCTGTACCGGCTTTACCAGATGGGCGGCGGACTGGGCAGCCACATAGGCCTGAATCACGTCTTGAGGAGTGCTGAGTGATGACAGCACCACGATATTCACACCCCGGTCAATGCTGATGCCGTGTTTTTCCTCGTAGGACCGGATCGCCTTGGCAGCTTCAAGACCATCCATTTCCGGCATGACGATATCCAGCAGGATCAGTTGGTACGGTTCACCGGCTTCCTGGGCGGCAACGAACTTGTCCAGCCCTTCACGACCGTCGCCGGCCTGATCGCACTGGGCATAAGGCTCCATCTGCAATGCCAGCAGTTCACGGCTTAATTCATCATCTTCCATTATCAGACAACGCAGCATACTACCGCCTTAACTCAGATTTTTCTCTTTCAACAGCTTCTGGGGG
>CAZOTC010000180.1:2282-5647 GCA_964582605.1 uncultured Geobacter sp.
CTTAACTCAGATTTTTCTCTTTCAACAGCTTCTGGGGGCTGACGATCAGTGCATCCAGCCCAAGCCGCTCTATTGGTACCCCCAAGGCTATCCCCACCAGCTGGGTCAGATAAAATATCGGCAGGCCATAGCTGGTTTCATACACAGATTCAATCTCCTTCTGGCGGATATCCAGGTTACCGTGACAGAGCGGACAGGCCACCACAATACAATCAGCGCCTGCCGCTTTTGCTGATTCCAGTACTGCGTTGGAAAGCTGCTGCACCACCGGTGGGCGGGAGAGGGTGAAGTTGGCACCGCAACATTCAAGCCGATGGGTCCAGGCAACGGTTTTTGCTCCAGCCGCCTCCATGACCTTTTCCATAATGGTCGGCGCCTCAGTGCAGTCAAGGTTCGGCACATCAGTGGGGCGAGTCAGCAGGCAGCCGTAGTAGCAGGCTACGGTCATGCCTGAAAGAGGCTTTTTCACTGCCGCAGACAACGGCTCAAGGCCGTAATCACGCACCAGTATCTCTAGCAAGTGCTTGACATTCCGTTCAAGATGAACCGGCCCGTCAATCGCCTTTTCAACCAGCTTCCGCTTCTGCTCATTCTCGCCAAGAATATGCTGGGCAAACTTTAAACGTGAAAAACAGGATGCACAGGCCACTGCCATATCACCCTGCACCTGCTCGGCCAGTTCAAGATTTTTTGCTGAAAGCGACAGCGACAGCAGCTCATCCACATTGTGGGCCGGTGTCGCACCGCAGCAAATCCAGTCCGGAATCTCCTCAAGGCCGATCTCCAGAGCAGCGAAGACCTCTCTGGTGGAAATATCATATTCCGAAGCAGAGGCGTGAAGAGAACAGCCCGGGTAGTAGGAATAGCGCAAGGCGCTCACAGTGCTTCTCCTTTGCGGCGCATTTCTTCAATACGACTGAAAATTTTCTCCACTTCGGCGATATTCCTGTTTTTCTGGTGAAACACCTTCAGCTTGCCTTTGGTTAACAGCTTGGGCCCCAACAGCATATCTTTCAGAAACTGGCCCGACTTGACATTGAAGACCGCTGCCAGACGCATCTCGTACTGACGGCCATAGGTGCGGATATTCTCCAGAAACAGGCGATTTGCAAGCTGGACATAACTTTCTTTGGAAGGGCCGTCCTGATCCCAGGACAGCTTGCGCAGGGCATCCATGATTGAGGCAAGATGTACCTGATTGGGACAGCGGGTGGAGCAGGTTTCGCATGAGACGCAGTACCAAATTGAACGCCCCGCAAGGATCCGTTTCCACTGCCCAAGCTGCAGCAGACGTACCACCCTGTTGGGCGGATGATCCATAAAGGTAGCCATGGGGCAGCCGGCGGAGCATTTACCGCACTGAAAACAGCGCCGCACTGAGGTGCCGGAGAGCTGCTCCACCTTCCTGACCATGTTGACATCCATGGTCTCTTGTGAAATGAGCATCTTTTTCTTTTTCACAGAACCACCATTTTATTGATACTAAATTTTTGCCTGCTGTCTATTTTTTAATCAGCCAGTATAACGCTTGTTAATCATCCACGTTATTCATTCAGGCTAAAATTGTATACACTACCTCCAATTCTAAAATCAAGTTTTATATTGGCCAGCAACACCGGTATCGCACTTCCGGAATAGCGATCCATAGCACAAAGGCCCCGCAGAGATATTCTGCGAGGCCTTTGTGTCAAACGATAAAGTTAAGAAGACTATTAACGGTTAGCCGGATTTTTAGGGTCTCCCTTGTAGCCCAGGGCCTTCCAGTCCAGTCTGCCTTTCTCACTATGGCAGTCGCCGCACTTGAGCGCCTTGTCCTTGGGGGTTACCATATGGTTAACCGGCCAGACCATCGAGGTCTCAATCCAGCCAAACTTGCCGCTGTATGGCTGTCCAGCGGCCTTCATGCCGGCTTCAACTGCTTTAGCCCAGTCATACTTAACCCAGTAGGCGGTTTCACTGGTGGGCGGACCAAAGGTGTTAACGACAGCAACGGTGTTGTTACCGGAATCGTATGGCTGCTTGCCCCTCATAACCTTGAAGGGGAAAATTTTTGCGTTAGGATCTTTACGATCACCCTTGGCAGCAGACAGTTTGACCACCTTGGATGGATCAATCTTATCGCCCATCAGTACACGATCAACAGTGCCGTTATACCAGTAATAGGTTGGTACAACATCCTTCTCCCATTTGAAGTCGCCCTTCATCTTGGCGTAGGTCTTCTCGCCGTACTTATCTTTTGGCGCATTTTTGTCGTCTTTACCTGCAGTTGACCAGTCCCACCAGGTCTTGGTTGGCAGCGCCTTGGCAAAGGTAGGGATATGGCAGGTCTGACAAGCAATTTTTTGAGCATGCTTGTTCAGGAATTTGTTCTTGTGAACATCCTCTTTGTGGCAATCCGTACAACCAAAAATCTTCTTAGTTGATCCAATTGAAACGGAAGCTGCCTCACCCTTGATAGCGTGATCTTTGCCTCCCTGGTGGCAGTCTTGACAGGTCATCTTTTTCTTGCCGCCCATATGGACATCGATTTCAGGAGACGGATTGGTCAAGGTAGAATCGAGATCACCATGCTTGACCCGATCACCTCCACCGCCGTAGAAATGGCAGGAACCGCAAGCCTTGCGACTTGGCTTGCCAACAGATTGAGCCACCTTCACCAGATCAACTTTAGGGTCAGGATTACCAGCGCCAGCCGGTGTCTTTTTGTAGGTACCAGTTGTCTCATGACAAACCAGGCAGTCAACATTTTCGGCCTTGGTGAAATCGAAGCTCTTGTCCTTATAGCCATAGCCGGCATGGCAACTGGTACAACGAGGCCAGTTAGAGTCAATGGCGACACAGAAATTGTTGAGGGCATTCTTCTTGCCCAGATCAATATCTTTTCCGTTCAGCTTTTGTTTTTTGGACCAAGTCCAGTGTACTGATTTCATGAAGGCCTTGGTTTCGGCCTCATGACACTCCATACACTTCTTGGTCACTTCAGGACCACTTTTGAAAGGACCGTTACCAACATAGTCGGCATGGCTTCCGGCTGCTGCAGTTGTGGCCAGAGACAGCCCCAGCAACAAGGCAGCATGTGCAAAGAAACTTTGTAACTTCATACGCATCGCTCCTCCTTCTTGAGATAGACCTCACAATGAGGCAAAGCCAAATATACATATATTCATATAAATTGCTGTTCATATTAGTTTTTTTTAACTGCGTTTTTGTATACATCATTTTGACACAAGTCAAGAAAAAGCCATCAGCGGCAATCAGAAACGAGACCCGTGGTGAAGCAGGCAATTTTTTTATTGACCTGAATAAACACCTATGCTAGTAAGTTCATCTCTTTTGTTCCCCAGTAGCTCAGTCGGTAGAGCGGG
>CAZOTC010000181.1:0-3698 GCA_964582605.1 uncultured Geobacter sp.
CTCCTGCAGGGCAAGGCGGGGATCGGAAACTGCTGCTGCGTTTGCTGTCTCTGACATCTACAGGCGCCTCCTGTCTACGAACGAGCGGATCTGGTCTGAAAAGTATGTAGGAATTTTCTGTATACGACGCTGCACAGCTTGTAGCAGTTTTTTTTCAAATAGCAATAGGGTGATCACCCTAGACCGCACTATTTTATTCAGGGCGTTCCTACAGTCACCCGCTCCAGCAGACAACCGTCTCATTCCTGCTGTCAGTGACCAAGGCTGCCTGACTGACGACACAGGAGACGGCCTGCTGCTTGCCAGTATGTCTAATCCATGGTACTCTTCAACAAATTCGAGGAGGTAACAGCATGGCTCAGGCAATAACAGCAATCTATGAAAACGGTATTTTCATCCCACAAGGGGCGGTGAATCTACCTGAACATGCCATGGTCAAAGTTATGCTTCCGAGCCGCGGCAAAAAAACTGCTTCTCAACGGTTTAACGCCTTAATCGACGAACCGCTTCTTGCCGAAAGGTTTGAGATACCGACACGGGATCAACGCCATGAGCGTTAAAGCGTTTATTGACACCAATATTTTCCTCTACGCAGCTATACAAGCGCCTGATACAGCTGAAAAACGTGAGACCGCGATTACCCTGCTCAGAAGCAACGAAAAATTTGTCATCAGCACTCAGGTTTTGAACGAGTTTTCTGCGGTACTCTTGAAAAAACAGTACGCTGATGACGTTGTCTGGCAAAAGCTTGAAAGCATCGTAGCCGAATGCACCGTCACCTTGGTAACGCTTGAAACTCTTCGAACCAGCCACGATCTTCGCAAGCGGTTCAGATTTTCTTATTGGGACAGTCTGATTGTAGCCTCAGCACTGCAGAGCCGCTGCACTATCCTCTATAGTGAAGACATGCAGCACAGCTTGCTGGTAAACGATACTCTGCGCATCAGTAATCCCTTCACCAGATCAGCCTGATTACCGTGCAGGTCCTGTCACCCGCTCCAGCTCCTGCAGCAGCGCCTGCATGTTGAGCGGTTTGGAGAGATAGCCGTCAAATCCGGCTGCTCGCAGCCGCTCTTCATCCCCCCGCAGGGCGTGGGCGGTCAGAGCGATTACCGGGGTATGACGGCCGGTGCCCTGTTCTGCCTGACGCAGCTGCTGCAGTGCCTCTTCGCCCCCCATGACCGGCATCTGGATGTCCATCAGGATCAGGTCGATACCTCCCTCTTGCCAGCGGTTCAAGGCTTCCTGACCATTTTCTGCAGCAACCGTCCGGAACTGGAGTTTATTCATCAGGCCGACAAGAAACTGCAGGTTCATGCTGTTGTCCTCTGCCACCAGCACGGTCAGCAGAGGGCCATGCCAGACCAGGGGACCGCGAGCGGCCGCAGTCTCTGTCTGCTGCGCCGCTGCAGCACTGCTGACACCGAAGGGGAGCGTCAGATGAAAACTGCTGCCCTGCCCCGGCTCACTTTCAACGGAAATCTCTCCCCCCATCAGCTCTGCCAGCTGACGGCAGATGGTCAGCCCCAGTCCGGTGCCGCCAAAGCGGCGGGTGGTGGAGCTGTCGGCCTGGGCAAACGGATCAAAGATCTTCTGCTGCTCTTCCGGCGTCATGCCGATACCGGTATCCTGAACCGTCATCCGGATCAGGGCACGGTACTGCTGCTGTTCTTCCAGACAGGCAGTGATCGTAATCTCCCCCTCTTCCGTAAACTTGATCGCATTGGAGATCAGATTGAGCAGGATCTGCTTGCAGCGCAGCTGATCACCATGCACGATCTCCGGCAGCCCTTCCGCGTAGCTGAGCTGCAGTTGCAGCTGTTTCTTGTGAATATTCGAAAGCTGGGTATTGACCACGTCATTGATCGCCCGCTTCAGTGAGAAATCGGCATATTCAAGCACGACCTTGCCGGCCTCAATCTTGGAGAGGTCAAGAATGTCGTTGATCAGCGCCAGCAGACTTGCACCGGAACTCTTGATGCAGGCCAGGTACTGTTCCTGCTCCGGAGTCAGATCAGTATAGGAAAGCAGCTCGGTCATCCCCAGCACGCCGTTCATCGGGGTACGGATCTCGTGACTCATGTTGGCCAGAAACTCGCTTTTGGCCTGATTGGCGGCCTCTGCGGCAGACTTGGCCCTGCACAACTCTTCTTCCGCCTGTTTCTTCTCGGTAATATCCCGGGAGACACCGACCAGTGAAATCGCGGTCCCGTCAGGCCCCAGCACCGGCGTGCCGGTTGCCTGATGCCAGTGCCAGGTTCCGTCCCTGTGCAGGACACGGTACTCAGGGGTCACACTGATCTGCTTGCTGTTCAGAACATCGTTCAGGTAGATCAGACAGGCCGGCAGGTCGTCACCATGCACAAGCGGCTGAAACCGTGCACCGGCAATCTCTTCCGGATCATACCCGGTCACCCGCTTCCAGGAGGGGGAGGCGTACAGGAATCTGCCCTCCGGGTCAAGGTTCCAGATCAGATCCGACGAATGATCCAGCAGCAGGCGGGTTTGGGCGTTACTCTTCTGCAGCTCCAGTTTGCCGTTGCTCAACTCCCTGGTCCGCTCTTCCACCTGTTGCTTCAGTCGGCGGTTCCAGACCACCACCAGTACCGTCCCTGCAAGCCCGACACAGGAAATGGCCAGCAGGTACGGCATAAAACGCCCGATACCAGCCTGTTGATGCTCAAATGTCGTTCCAAGCCACTTGCGGCTGATGGTAGCCACCACACCGGACTGCTGCGCATGTTTCAGGCTCTTGGCCATAATTGAGGCCATCAGGGGGTTCCCGCCCCTGGTGGCCATACAGTTTTTGCCCACATACAGCGGTTCTCCCACCTGTTTGGCCTGTTCGGTCAGGCGGTTGCTGTACAGATGATACAGCACAATCTGCTCATCACCGATCAGCGCGTCAGCTCTGCCGGCAATTACGGCATCGGTTGCCTGGGCAAAGTTTTCAGTATCAATCAGCTCAAACCGGATCCCCTTTGACTCCAGAAACTCTTTGGCATAGTCGCCCCGCTGGATGGCGATCCGTTTGCCCTGCAGGTCATCAAGGCGGGTAATGTCAGGCCGGTTTGACTTGACAAAGATCGAAGCCGGAACATCAACAATCGGCTCGCTGAAGCTGAACTTCTCTGCCCGTTTGTCGCTGTAGAACAGGCTGGTGATGATATCGGCAGAGCCGTCAAGCACCGCCTGCTGGGCCTCCTGAAAGGTCATGCCGACAAAGCGGGTCTGGATGCCCATTTCAGTGGTCATCCAGCGTGCCAGCTCAACAGAGATGCCGTCCATGGTGCCGTCTTTCTGACGGAATTCAAAGGGGGGATAGCTGGCCTGGCTGACAAAGACGATCGGGCCGTGGGAGCTGAGGTATGCCAGTTCTTCGGAGCTGAAAACGTCGGCACAATCAGTGTGTTTGGCAGTAGACACAAAACCGGCAAGCAGGCTGATACCCAGCACCAGTACAGCTCCAAGCAGTCCTGCTGAAAGGCGTGAACGGATCAAAACCGCTCTCTTTCTACGGTATTATCCTTAACCGGATAGTTCTTCAGAGATCTCTGAAACAGCTTCAACTTTCTGGCCACAAACCAGAGCCTGATTGAAATCAGGCATGAAACAACCCTACTGACACCGGCAAACCAGATTTTGCGCCACACTGTTTTTTTACCGCTGTCCCGATGCCAGACACCGTCATCAAGCCA
>CAZOTC010000181.1:3798-5643 GCA_964582605.1 uncultured Geobacter sp.
CCTACCACACCCACAACAGGCTGTACATAAGGTGATCACCCTAGAAACAGCTTAAAATTCAGCATATTACTTAATGAGAGCCCCTGTCACCCGTTGCAACTCCTGCAGCAGCGCCTGCATGTTGAGCGGTTTGGAAAGGTAGCCGTCAAATCCTGCGGTACGCAGCCGCTCTTCATCCCCACGCAGGGCATGGGCGGTCAGGGCGATCACCGGGGTATGACGGCCGGTGCCCTGTTCTGCCTGACGCAGCAGCAGCAGCGCCTCTTCACCCCCCATGACCGGCATCTGGATATCCATCAGCACCAGATCGATACCGCCCTGTTGCCAGCAGGCAAACGCTTCCTGACCGTTGACAGCGGAGACGGTCTTCAGCTTCAGTTTGTCCAGCAGACCGGTCACAAACTTCAGGTTCATACTGTTGTCTTCCGCCACCAGGATGGTCAGTTCAGGACCGTTCCATGCACTGGGAGCGGCCAGGGATGGGGCATCTGTCTGCACGGCCGCCAATGAGCTGCCGGTGCCGAAGGGAAGCAGCAGATGGAACCGGCTGCCCTGCCCTGGCTCACTTTCAACCGTGATCCCCCCACCCATTAAGTCCGCCAGCTGACGGCAGATGGTCAGCCCCAGACCGGTGCCGCCGAAGCGGCGGGTGGTGGAACTGCTTGCCTGGGCAAACGGCTCAAAGATTTTTTGTAGCGCTTCCGGCGAGATACCTATGCCGGTATCCCGGACCGTAATCCGTACCAGGGCACGGTACTGTTGCTGTTCCACCAGCCGGGCAATAATGGAGATTTGTCCCGTTTCCGTAAACTTGATCGCATTGGAAAGCAGATTCAGCAGGATCTGTTTGCAGCGCAACTGATCACCATGCACGATCTCCGGCAGATCGTCCGCCAGATCGTAGTCAAGCTGCAGCTGTTTCTTGTGGATATTCGAAAGTTGGGTGTTTATCACATCGTTGATCGCCCGTTTGAGCGAAAAATCGGCATACTCCAGCTCCACCTTGCCGGCCTCGATCTTGGAAAGGTCAAGAATATCGTTAATCAAACCCAGCAGGCTGTCTCCGGAACTCTTGATACAGGAGAGATACTCTTCCTGTTCCGGGGTCAGGTCAGTGTAGGAAAGCAGCTCCGTCATCCCCAGCACGCCGTTCATCGGGGTACGGATTTCATGGGACATGTTGGCCAGGAATTCACTTTTGGCCTGATTGGCCGCTTCAGCGGCCTGTTTGGCATCCTGTAAGGCCTGCTCTGCCCGGACCCGCTCGGTAATATCAACCATCACCGTCAGCAGCAGCTCTCTACTCTGCAGCCTGATCAGATCGGCAGAAAACAGGCCGAAATGCTCCTGACCGGTCTTGGCATGCACCAGCACCGGCAGGTTCCTGACGTAACCCTGGTCATGCAGCAGATCAAGCAGCTGCCGACGCTGCCCGTAATCGGCGAAAATATCCAGTTCGCGGGAGCTTTTGCCGACAACCTCGTTACGTTCAAACCCCAGCACCGTCAGAAACGAGTCGTTTACCTCAAGGTACACGCCGTCAGCCACCGAGCTGATCGCCATCAGGGCCGGGTTGACATGGAAGGCCCGTGAGAACTTCTCTTCAGACTCCTCCAATGCCGAGATATCCTTGGTAATGCCGAACAGGGCCGGCTTCCCGTCCCAGACTCCCGGCACCACCCGTGTCTCAACCGCTATCCGGCTGCCGTCCTTGCACAGCAACGGCACCGGGCAGAACAGTTCGGTACCGGACAGCATACCGGCCACGATCCGGCCTGCCTCAAGCCGCCGCTCTTCAGGGTGCACCTCAAGCACATGCCGGCCGTACAGCTCCTGCTCCGTATA
>CAZOTC010000182.1:0-1102 GCA_964582605.1 uncultured Geobacter sp.
TCATTGCGGTTGGTCACCTCAACCCCGGCATCCATCAGCTTGAAGGTCAGGGCATCCAGATGCTCCAGCTTCATCCCTCTAATCTTGATATCACCGCCGGTAATGGCTGCCGCACACATAAAGGTGCCTGCCTCGATCCGGTCCGGCATCACCTCATAGGCGGCTGCGGTCAGCTCAGAAACCCCTTGAATACGGATGGTATCGGTTCCTGCCCCTTCAACCTTGGCCCCCATCCGGTTCAGGTAGTCGGCCAGGTCGGCAATCTCCGGTTCGCGGGCCGCGTTTTCCAGTATGCTTTCCCCCCTGGCAAGGGCCGCTGCCATCATCAGGTGTTCAGTACCCCCCACGGTGGAAACATCAAAGTTGATCCGGGCACCTTTCAGCCCCTTCTTGGCGATCGCCTCCACATAGCCGTGCTCAAGCCGGATCTCGGCCCCCAGCGCCTTCAAACCTTTGAGGTGTTGATCAATCGGCCGGGCACCGATGGCGCAGCCACCGGGCAGAGAGACCCGTGACCGGCCAAAGCGGGCCAGCAGTGGCCCCAGTACCAGAACCGAGGCACGCATGGTCTTGACCAGATCGTAGGTTGCCTCAACCGAATTGATGGTGCCGCCATCAATCCGCATGGTATTTTCATGGCGTTCAACCACCGCACCCAGCGACTCCAGCAGTTTTGCGGTGGTGGTGATATCACGCAGTTTGGGAACATTGGTGATGGTGCTGACGCCGGGAGCCAGCGCCGCAGCAATACAGATCGGCAGAGAGGCGTTTTTGGAGCCGCTGATGGTTACCTCACCTTTCAGCTTTCTGCCGCCGTTAATAATCAGTTTGTCCACAGATAAGTGCCTCGAATTGGAATAGAGAGCGGCTATAGTAACGCACTGTTGCAACGAGGAAAAGAGAAAACACCGGTATCCTAGCGGTAAACAGGAAGTGTCCCCCGAACCTCGAGTGTCGGCCCGCCTTCAATCTCCTCAAACTCTCCGTAATCATCGCCATATTCGCTGTCCGGCACAGCCCATTCGTACAGCTTGCGGGAGTCCATCAGTACCGGTTTTCGAGGCATACCAAAGGTTCGCTCCTGCATTTCCTCATCAAACAG
>CAZOTC010000182.1:1202-5625 GCA_964582605.1 uncultured Geobacter sp.
TTCATACGCGCCAATCCACTGTTCGGTCAGGTCCAGCAGGATATATTTGCTGTGGCGCCGGGCCGGCTCATACTCCTTTGGTAACGGCGCATAACCCCGGATATCCTCCATCCGGTCAGGCTCCTTGATGGTCATGCCGGGATAGACGTGACGCCGGTCAACCCGGTTAAAACGGGCCACCCAGATCCAGTCATTGCCGTAAAGTGATTCAAGGGTTTCGTGGGGACGGATAAAGCGGGGGTGCCACTGCATCCCCTTCTGGCTGGGATACTCAATCCGGGAGAGATCTTCCAGCGCCTTGTCAACCGGGGATGCGCCGGGCGGATCAACCACGTCGGCCTCCCAGATGACCCAAAAACCGGTGATCAGGCTAGTAAAAAAAGCCACCAGTACCAGCCGGTGGCTCAATCTCATGTTGCTTGATTTCATGCCTTACTCAACCGTCACACTCTTGGCCAGGTTCCTTGGCTGATCAACATCAGTGCCCTTCAGCACGGCAATATGATAGGCCAACAGTTGCAAAGGTACCGACAACAGAACCGGATCAAGGTCATCACTTAACACCGGCAACTCCAATACCGCTTCAGCCTTCTGCTGTACCTCGTGGTCAGCCTGGCTGCAGAGAGCAATCACCTTTCCGCCCCGAGCGATGACTTCTTCCATGTTGGAAACCGTTTTCTCATAGGTGCTGTTCTTCGGCACCAGCACCACGACCGGAACATCCTCATCAATCAGGGCGATCGGGCCATGCTTCATCTCACCGGCAGGATAACCTTCGGCGTGGATATAGGAAATTTCTTTCAGCTTCAACGCCCCCTCAAGCGCAATCGGGAAATTCCGGCCCCGGCCAAGATACAGAAAATCACGGGCATGCATGTACTGTCGTGCTATTTTTTCAGTCTGTCCGTTCAGCTTCAGGGTCTGCTCCAGCAGTTCCGGCACCCGCTTCAGGTCGGCAATCATCTGCTGCCCCTGCCCTGCACTCAGGCGGCCAATGGCACGCCCCATACGGATCGTGAACAGATACAGAGCGGTCAGCTGGGTCACGAATGCTTTGGTAGAGGCCACACCGATCTCCGGCCCGGCATGGGTGTAGATTACTCCGGCAGCATCGCGGGCAATGGAGGAGTCCAGCACATTGCAGATGGCCAGGTTCATCGCCCCCAGCTTCCTGGCCTCCCGCAAAGCAGCCAGGGTGTCGGCAGTCTCGCCGGATTGGGAGATAACCATCACCAGCGTACGGCTATCGATCACCGGATTACGGTAGCGGAATTCAGAAGCGATGTCGATTTCAACCGGTATACGGCAGTGTCCCTCGATCAGAAACTTGCCGGTCAGGGCGGCATGCCAGGAGGTGCCGCAGGCCACAATCACCATTCGCTGCACCATCGCCAAGGCTGCATCATCGTACCCCAGATCTTCCAGGTAGACATCCCCCTGTTGTTCGATCAGGCGTCCGGCAATGGTATCCCGTACCGCACGGGGCTGTTCATGGATCTCCTTCAGCATGAAATGCTTGTAGCCTCCCTTTTCCGCCATCAGGGGAGACCAGTCGATATGTCGCGGCTTTTTCTCCAGAGGGGTTCCGACAATAGTTGAAAAACAAGCGGTCCGTCCGCTGAAAACCGCCAGCTCGCCATCCTCCATAAAGACCATTTCACGGGTATGGGCCAGAATGGCCGGAATATCGGAGGCAACAAAGAACTCCCCCTGCCCCAGCCCGACCACCATCGGGGAACCTACCTTTGCCGCAATCAGTGTATCGGGTTGATCTTTGCAGAGAATACAGACTGCAAAGGCCCCCTGCAGTTCCTGCAGAGCAGCACGAACAGCCGATTCAAAGGAGGGAGCCTGCTTGAGGCGCTCCTCAATCAGGTGGGCGATCACCTCGGTATCGGTCTGGCTGGAGAAATCGTGTCCTGCGCTCCGAAGCTCTTCCTTCAGGGCAAGGTAGTTTTCAATAATACCGTTATGCACCACCACAATCGAACCGGCCTTATGAGGGTGTGCATTGGTTTCCGAAGGGCGCCCATGGGTGGCCCAGCGGGTATGTCCGATACCAATCGAACCGGCCAGCGGCTGTTCCTTCAACAGCTTATCCAGATTAACCAGCTTGCCTTCACTGCGACGTACCGCAATACCATCCGGCTGAAGGGTGGCAATACCGGCAGAATCATAGCCACGGTACTCAAGCTTGCGCAGCCCTTCAAAAATGATCGGCGTAGCTTCCTGTTCGCCTATATATCCAACTATTCCACACATTTTAAGCCTTTCCGTTTATATCCGGCACCTGCACCACCATCAGAAACAGTCCCAGCCGGTTCATCATCTCGGTAAACCGGTCGTAATCTACCGGTTTGGTGATATAGCAGCTGCAGCCCAGCTCATAACAATTCCTGACTTCGCGGGGGTCATCGGTGGTGGTCAGCATGATAACCGGAAGTTTGTGCAGTTCAGGATCGGCCTTGAGCCGACGCAGTACCTCCACTCCATCCACCCGCGGCATCCGGATATCCAGTAACAGCAGATAGGCCGTGCCGCTTTGACGGGTATGCTCCGTATCCGGTGTACCGATCAGAAAATCGAGGACCTCCTGACCATCCCCGAAACGGATAATCTGATTGGTAAGGCCGGCATCCCGCAGATTGTCGATGATCAGTTCGGCGTGACCGTCATCGTCCTCAGCGATCAGAATGACAATCTCATTCCGGGCAAACTTTTCCATAATTGTCCGAAACATCCTTTCAGCTCCTTTGTGCCGGAAGCCTCAGATAAAACCTGCTTCCCCGGCCTTCCTCGGACTCAAGCCGGATAGTTCCGTCCAGACGATCAAGTATCCGGCGGCAAACGGTCAGCCCCAAACCTTCACCCGGTATACCACGGGGATTGATGCGCTGAAAGATCTCCCATACCTGGGCCTGGTAGTCCTGATGAATACCGATACCGTTATCCTGCACACAGTATTGAACACCATCAGGACAGGGCTGACTTGAGATCCGGACCTCAAGCGGCCGATCCGTTGAACGGTATTTGAGGGCATTGTCAAGCAGGTTGGTAAAGACCTGACTGACTTGCACCGCATCTCCGTGGCAGGGTAGCAGGCTGTCGACCGTTATCCGGCCCCCGGAAGATTCAATCTGAAACGCAAGTGAATTGATTATTTTGCGCATTAACAGGTTCATGTCAAGGTTTTCTCTGACAACAGCAGCCCGTCCAAGCCGCGAAAGCCGCAGCAGACCGGATAACAGTGCATCCATTTTCTCAACACTGCCGGTAATATACTCTATCGAACGCGGCATACTCTCTGTCAGCAGCTGCAGCAGCTCCTGCTGTTGCTCTGCCGGAAGTTCACAATCAGCAAGACTTCTGGTAAGCGAGGTACAGCTTTTAGCCAATTTACGACTGAATCCCTGAATATTGACCAGCGGTGACCGCAGGTCATGGGATGAGACATAGATGATACTCTCCAGTTCCTGATTCTTGGACTCAAGTTCGCGCATCAGTCGGTCCCGTTCACACTCAGCATGTTTACGTTCGGTAATGTCGATAAAGACACCGATCAGGCCGGACAGTTCTCCAGAGAGATTGTGATAGGTCGCCTTACTGACAATAACGGTATGGGTGTTGCCATCGGCGTACACCAGGTCGCTTTCATACTCCTGCACGCCCCCCTCAGCAAACAGCTGATTATCCCGGGCACGGTACAGTGCGGCCTGTTCAGCCGGAAAAATATCCTCAGCGGATTTTCCGATGATACCCTCTCGTGTAACTCCCAGCACGTCTCCAAAAGCACGGTTGAAGCCCTGGTAACGCCCCTGGGCATCCTTAAAATAGACAGGATTGGGAATGGCATCCATCAGGGTCTGCAAGAAACGGAGCTGCAGCGTTACTTCACCCATCAGGTGGTCGCGCTGGCGTTCCGCCGCAATCCGCTCTTCAATCTCCTGACGCAACGACCGGTTGCTTGCGTGCAGCTCGGCGGTACGCTCTTGGACACGATCTTCCAACTCATCGTTCATCTGGGTTATTTCACGAAATTGACCACTCAGGGTGTGGGCCATCTGACGGGCGTTGTCCACCAACTGCCGTACCTCGGCAATCGTGCTCACCGGCCAGACCAGATCCTCGGTCATCAAACGTCCCGGCAGGTCGGTAGTGGTCTGAGAAAGCTGCACCAGCGGAATTGCAATCCGGCGGGAAACCATAATAGCCAACAGGGCACCGGCCACCAGATACACCAACAAGCCAAACAAGGCGTCACGGTGCCCACGCAGTATTTGAGCCTGATACGGTGCAAAAGGGGTTTCGGCAATCGAATAAAAACCGGTGGCGGGAAAACGGTTGATACGCAGATAACTGGAACTACCGAACCGATGCCATAGGGGGATGCGCATGGCATCGGACGGTAAACGCTGATACATCT